>JAURQB010000180.1 GCA_030836365.1 Bdellovibrionota bacterium
CCTATACTTCTTGGACTTGACGTAATGTTAATGCCAGTAAAATCATTTTTCTCGACAATCCCCCGAATTATATATGGTTTCTTAACTTGGGATTCATCTGGATTCCTTGCTTCTGAAATACAGGAACAAATTAGTAAGTTTGAAAGTAGTAATTCTCTTCTTGTGATGATTAACGGTGTACTTAACCAGGTAAGTATTCCTTCTACTGACCTTTTTTCAGTCGGTGGCAGTCTTGATGGAGTTGATGACAATCTAGTTTCCACTAACGATCAACTGGATACGCTCAGGAATGATCCGGCCGTTCGAGGTCCTTTATCATTTCTTTGTAACCCTGCTTACCCTAATGGAGACCCTTCCAATCCAGGTTGTCTTGTTTATAATTTATTAAATACAACACCCAACATTGAAGAAGACGAAAATGGAGAACGAGATATTATTCAAGGGGATATAAAAGTGTGCCTAAATAGGTTGGGAGCAAAATCTCACGTTCAGTCAACAAAAGATTTAATTTTTGAAGGAGGAAGTTATAGTGATGATTTCCCCCCTCTGCGATATTGTATAAAAGGAGAATATTATTCTGAATATGATCAAGCTTTAATGGAAATGGATGGTTTTAATGATTATCAAGGAGCGGTTGCCGAAAATATAAACCCTATCAGGTTTCTTGGGCAACAAAGGCGTACTCATAATACATATTTAAAAAACTATGAGGACATAAGAGCGCCATATATTAATAGTTTGAGAGATGCACCAGGGAGGCAAATTACTCAACGAAATCAGTGTGCGATGTTTATGGATCTTGAATTTGTGGGAAGCAAGTTTTTGAGTTTTAAAGAAACTAAGCTAGATGATGATGGAGACCCTATAAATAATAATGTCAATATTAGATTGTTAATTCAACCTACAGAGAGAACGCAGATACTTTTAAATGATATCTTTTTCTGCTTACACAATTCGACGTGTGATCTTTCTAATGGGAATAATACAGTTAACGTCCACGGTAGAGATTACAAAACATTTAAAGGAAGATCTTTTGCGGCTGCTTGTAGCATGTTGGCCGATACTTGGATTATTTTTGATAAACAAAATTTGGACGGAAATCATCCTGAAGAGAATGCTAATGTGACTTGCAGCTTTTTAGAAATACTTTCGACGAATGGCGGGCGTTGTGATTTAACTTCACCAACTGGTTCGCACTTATCGACGATAAGTACTATGTGTCCTTCAATGGGGTTTAGTCAACAAGAATGCGATACGCCTGATTTACTAAGAAGAAAGATAGAGGGGTATTCTAGGTATGTTAAAGCCTGTGTGGAAGAGGGACATATTAGTGATTCTGTTTTAGATAAAAAAGATCACTTGAATTTAAATGAGGAATATCTAAATAGAAATTCTTGTGAGATTTAGACGGCAAAAATAATATTTAATGTTACTGATGCATTTTTCTGTGATGTCTCTGTTGCATCTAAATTACTTTTATTTTTAGTTTTAGCAAAATCTCAATTAACCGATAGGTATTTAAACTGTCTAGATTTAGGGAGAAACCCTCCCTCGTTTTGGGGCAGAAAAAGAGGGTTCGTTATAATTTTTTGCTGTGTAAGCATTAGAAAGCAGGTCAAAAAAAGAAAACTTTATGAAAAAAAGAAATCTCGAGTTAAATTCTGTAGGTATGAAAGGGAATTTATTTTTTATTTATCTATTTATATTCTCAATGGTGGGCTGTTTAAACCCGCAAGATAATTATTTTAACAAAGCACTTAATCAGGCCAGTGGTGGTAATGAAATTCGTTACACGCCGAAGGTGAATACCTACAAAATTGAAGGGGGAACGGTTCGACTCAATGGAGAGAATATGGATCAAATTACCTCGCTTCAACTTGGAGATTATCCGCTCACCATTACCAAGCAAGATAGTAGCAAAGTGATCGCGATGGCCGGTGACCAAGTAAATATCGATCTTTATGATGTTGTGAACTTATTTGTGAGCTCTGCCTATGGGCAGTCGGTGATTCCGCTTGAAGTTGATATTCTTGATAGCGCGGTCACGGAAACAAAAATCGCTGATGGGGCGGTGACAACGGATAAAATAGCTGAAGAAGCGGTGACGTTAGATAAATTATCTACGGCCGATGCCAACGATGGTGATGTGGTGGTTTATTCAAAAACTCAAGGCCAGTGGATCCCCGGAACAATTGGTGGCCTAAGTGGAAGTGGAAATAATGTGACGAGTATCACCATCGGTGATGGATTGAAAACTGATGGTGGAGATGAAACAATTACCAGCAGTGGCACCGTTCAAGTTGACTTTGGCCATGACGCCGGACAGGTGATTCCTTTAAGTGAAAACACTAAAGACACAGATGGCCCAGGCTATTTTGAGCACAATGGACTTATTCGCGCCTATGCTGTTGACGCTGATAGTGATGGTGAGCTTGAAGAAGGGGAAGCGTACGGACAGTTTAGTCTAGTTAATACTTACAATGCAACAAGTTCTCCGCGTTTTGATTACCGACTGAGCTTTGATGGAAGCACTGTAACCAATATGGTTATCAGGGAAGAGCAAGAGAATATAAATTTTTTAGAGTTTGATTCAAACGATGCACTTATTTATCTTCATCAAGATGTCGAAATGTTTCATCCGGTAAAAATTGAAATTGATAGTAGTTGGGAAAATTTTAGTACTTATGATGATTATTTAACCGGAAATGGGACTTTAAGTGATTCCTCCGATGACTTTTTAAATATTGTAGATGGAGAACTTCCCGCTCTTGATGTCGCGTCTGGAATAAAGGCTGCAGATATTTATATCGAAGATCGAGCATATATAAGCGGTGATGCTCGTATTACTGGCGATGTGAAAATTGAAAGTAATATGAAAATTGATGGGATACTTGAAGTTGATCAAATCACTGGCGCTCTAGAAGTTTCTGGTGGGCTGACGGTGAGTCAAGGCTTTGATGATACTGATCATGATATTTTTGTGATTGATACAGGTGATTCTTCTCTCAGTTTTAATAATAGCGATGGTAATACTGTTTTCTCGGTTGATAATGTTGGGGATGTAAGCGCAGCTGGCAGTTTCAATGCAACATCTCTTGATTACGCCGAGTACTTTGATGCCAAAGAAGAGGCGAAGCCAGGAGACGTGATTGGAATTGATTTGTCTTCGGGGCTTGCACGAAAGTACCGCCCAGGTGATTTTTTAATTGGCGTCGCGTCCACTAAACCAGGAGTAAAGGGTGGAGTGCTCGATCCAACTAAGACTCAAATTCTTGTGGGGCTGATGGGGCAGGTTCCTGTTAATGAACAGCAAACAAAAATTAAAAACGGAATGGTATACACGATGGATGATAAACAGCTGGGCGTGAAACTTGCCAGTGGGGATGTGTACATTAATCACACCACCAGCGAAGCGAGAGAAGATCGTCTCGGTCGTCTGGTGTTGGAGAAAAAAGTAAAGCGGCTGGAAGAGATGATCGGCCAACTCATGAAGAAGTAACATGGTGAAAAGCTGGATTGTTGTCTTCTTTCTATTCTCTTGTCTTTTTCCCTCTTTTTGTTTTGGCATTCAACTAAAAAAAAGTGCCGAGGGCCTAATATCAATTGATCTCAATCACGACGGCAAAACCGACTATCAAGTGATGCAAAAAATAACTGATCGGGGTGATCGTTTGATCACCGATATTTTTTATCAAACCCCAGAGGGGAAAAAAATAAATATTACCTCTGAGCGAGATGACAAATTATTTCTCAGCGAATTTAAACATTTATCTCGGGGGAAGTGGTCACTGTATAAGCGCGTGCGAATTACGAAAGAAAGTTCCCGGTTTCAAAAAAAAATAATTCAAACAATCCTTACTGATGGACGCGTGCGCGAGCAAGTTTACGTGCTCTCACCGGTTCAACTTTTTGATGAACTTACACCCATTGTTCCCAATGCGGTGGATGGGAATTTTCGTGATGGAAGTTTAATTCAAGACCGAATAATGAAAGCGTCAAAAGATTGCCTCACGTTAGAAATTATTTCTCAAGGCCTAGTTGTTAATGTTGATGAATTACTAAATTCCATTAAGGGCGAGAATTTTCTTTGGAGTGATTATGTTGATTTTGAAGGTTGTGGCGATGCATGTTCACCTGGACAAGAAAAAATAAGTTGCACGGGGAATCCCAACTCTCTTTCTTGCCCAATGGTGGTGAGTGATATTTTATTTGCGGGCCTGCAAGATAAACTCGTTTGTCTCGCCGAAAATAATCACGAACTGGCCGCACAGGCGATGGGGGTTTTATTTAACGATAAGAAAAAAATGAAAATTGAGTGCAATCGAGATCTCGGGGGTTCTTACGCTTCCGCCAGAAACAATTGTGGGTCTGAGTTTCCTCGAATTCGCGTGTCAAAAATTCATTGCCGCTCAAGCATGCTTTTTAACGTCGAGGCACTCAACGGCGCTTTTCTTCACGAGCTTATTCACACCACTGGACAAAGCCACGGAGAGCACCCAGATTACGCCTACGCCTGTCATGCTGCCTGCATGGATACTGAAAAAGATTCGCTTTCAAGATTTTACGGCCAACCAAATTCAGCAGGTGCAATGGAGCTTAAGCAAGCGGCACAGACAATTTGTCGAAATCAATTAGGGCCTGATGAGGGAGAAGCGTATATCAAAAACTTTCGCTTGGTCGCCGATAATGTGGGCTCACTAACGATTATGAATAACTACCTTAGTCGATCCCTTACGGGAGGGGGGCAATTTGCGACGGATCCCCTTCAACTGTTTGAGGATTTTTGGCGTGATAGTGAATACCATAAACAGAAGAAACAATTAAATGATCGCAAGTCTTGGACGCCGCCAGAAGGTGAATGGCATTTTTGTCAGAAGAAAGCTGGTGATGAAGACGCACCGGAGAATGCGTGTGCTGATCCAGATGGACATTTTCGCGGCGTATTTTTTAATAAAATTATTTCTGATAAATCCATGTCGCAAATGATGATCAATATGTTGATGTTTTCTGAAAATTCAAAAAACTTGCGGGCCGACTTTGTTAAATATTTAGGTTACACCGATCGCTCACCCTACATGACTGAGGCGCCTTTGAAATATAATGGTGCCCTAAAAGATGTGATGATGATTAGTGATCTCAAGAGAATTGGAGCGAGCATCAGGCGTGGTGATATTCGGTCTGCTCTGCTAGAGTTGCAAAAGATTAAAACCACAAAGATGAGAAATTTGATTAGTGATACTGGTGACCTTGCTCATCAAGCTTTTTATAAAAATTTTATTTATGGTGTAAAGACTCACATGAAGAGATTGTGTGTTGAGCACATGGAAAAAATCAAAGACAATGCATATTATTTAGAAATTTGTCGCGACGCCCTCGCGAACTAATACTCAAAAGGTACGCGGTACCTTTTGGCGATATGTTGCTTATTCACCACAAAATTTTCCCTAAGGCCAAAAGGTACCGCGTACCTTTTGGGGCGGCCGGCAAGAATGTACACATCGCCAGAGAATTGCAACTTCCCGAAATTATTGCGTTTACGCGCAAAACTTCAAGCAGCACCGAATATCCGTGCAAAATAGTCTAACCCCCCAGAATCTTTCAGTTTTTCCTATAGATCTGGCGGCCAATGGCGATAAGGATATTGATGACAACAAGTCTCACACGCACATTAAAAACATCTCGAAGCCTCATTCAAGTTTGGGCCGTGTGCCTTTTATTGCAAAGTTGTCTCACCGGAGAGCAAAGCCCAACGATCGCAGATTGCCAAAAAGGCTGGAGCTTCAATACCGTCGCCCGCAAATGTGAAAAGTTTGTTATGCCTCCCGCAGCACCTCTCGCGGTTAGTGAAGTTTTCTCCATCAGAGAAGACAGCGGAGAAAATTTTTTAGAACTCGGTTATGAAGATGATAATGCCGATCTTGCCAGTGTGTGCACCATTCATCAGTACAGTGAAAACCTTGATGGCAACGGCACCTACATGCCAGTTTGCGAATGCAAGGGAGGCCGTTGTTTTGTCACCGTCTGGCCAGACTTTGATTTTTACGGCGAGGCCCAATTCACTTACTCTGTGACCGATCGTCACGGCCAAAGTAATATCCAACTCGCAACCGTCGATGTTGAGTCTGTCGAAGATTCACCCGTTGCCGAAATGGATAACATGGATGAGGAAATTCTTAATATCGCCCTCATCGATGATGGCGTCACCATTGAAGATAACTTTGGCGTAATTGAATATAACTCCTACATTGAGGAGGGGGAATCGAAGACGATTTACCTTTGGGGAGAGGACTATGACTTTGATCCGGTAAGTGCGTGCCAGGTCACAAACATCTCCGACCACCTCGAAGTAAATAGTTTATGTACGTGTGAAGAAGATCTTTTTGGCATAGGCTCACTTTGTCAGGTGAATGTTATCGCACGAACAAATTTCTATGGAAACGGTGAGTTCATCACTTACCAAGTTTACGCGAGTGGTGAATGGAGTGAAGCCGAAACTCATTTTCTCGAAATTAGAAGTGTGAACGATCCGCCGGTTATTTGCCATTATAGCTTGTATGCAGAAGCACCTGAGTGCGCTAAAGATGATGACAACGACAATTGCGTGGGAACAGAAAAACCAACGACAGCACTGATAAATCCAACTAGTCACAATGACACAAAACCGGTTTGGTTTCTAGATGAAGAAAAAGGCGAGTGCTTTAGAAGTGTTGATCTTGGTAGTGTGTATTATTGGTTAGGTCATCTTGAAGACCCGACAAATTATGGAGATGATGATAATGGTGGCATTGTTAATAGTGATGGGGATCTAATTGAATATCCCTATGGCGCGGAATGGATCACAATTGATGAAGGTAGCTCGCTTAATGTGATCAACTTGCAAGACGCAATCGATATTGATCATCGTTATGACGAGGCCGATGCTAATGGCGATGAAGACGATATTACGTCGTTGAGTTATTATACGTATGATTTACCGACACGTGGGAAACTCAGAAATTGTTTAAGTAATAACAATCACGGTGATCAAGAATATGAAGAATTTGGTGATGAAGAGTATCGAGAGTTGCGAACTGATGATTTAAGTTGTGTCTATGATATTAAATATCCTAATGAGCATTATAATTTAAATAATAATTATATCTATGACACCATCGCCGTTGGGAATGCGCAAAATTCACCAAGCCTGCGTTTTGTGGCCAAGCAATCAGGAGATCTAGCGACAGAGCATAGCTCAGGAAGATTATGCATCAAGTACGTGGAGGGAAACACGAATGGAGCGGCCAGTGTTTCCGTTGATACGGCCTATGATGATGGTATTGAGACTAGCTATTGTGAAAACTTTCCATTTCAAGATGGTTTTGACAGTTCCGGGTTTTATGTACAGTTCTACGCAGAAGAAGACAGTTGTGAGGAATATGGAATTCATGCGATTGAGCTTAATTCAACAGATGGAGTTCCTGGTGAGGATTTATATATTCGAATAAATGCGAATGTTGATAATTTAAATCAAGAGGGAGCGGATCGTGACGACACTGTTGATGAATCGTTTTTATTAAAGTTTAATGAGGAAAATTTTAATGATGATGATCTTTCAACAGATGACATCACGCTGGAAGTAAATGTTGATGGTGTATATGCTGATGGATACGGAGTAAATTCAATCACCGTTAATGATCTAATTGAGTATCAAGTTCTGACCAATGAAGACGAGGTGATGACGTTATACATCCGAAATCTCACCAAAAATAAACACGACGCTGAGGTAGATGTTTTTACTGATGCTGGTGAACTAACTTCTTACGACAGCTCAAAGGTTCAAGAGCTCAATCCATTTTGGCGCTATGATTGCGGTGATGATAATGGAGGAACGGGGCGCCTGATTACGGTAACGATTGATGATGAAAATACAACGTCACAAACGATTAAGGAAGCGATTGAGGCCCACAGCACGGCCAGTAGTTTAGTTGATGTTTATATGTATGGAAGTTTGCGTGAAGAAGTGACCGCGCAAGGTGAGGAGAATGCATGGCCTAAGACTTTAGGTGGTGGGCGCGAATACTTGGATTACTTTAGCTACGTCGCCGAAGATACCTATGTTGAGTTTAACGGGGAAACGAGTCAATATGAAACGCTTCACTCCGAGTCAAACTTAGGCCGGGTTTATATTAGCATTAATCCCAAAAATGATACGCCAGTGATTTCTACAAATGGGGTGCAGGATTTAGGATCAATCAGCGCTGAAGATGGGCCCGTGGAAATTGAATTAGATATCGCTAGCGATGCGGATTACATGGATAACTTAAGCTATTACATTAGTGATCTACCAGAAAATGGAACGCTTAGTGGTTGTGCGAATTTGGAGGGAAGTGACGGCCCGGCAGATATCACGTGTATTTTTACGCCGGATGCAAACTACAACGGTGAAATTAATATCGTCTATTACGCAGAAGACGAAAGCGGCGCTATTACCTCATCCAAAGAAATCGAATTTGACATAAATGCGAGCAATGATAATCCTGTCGTGTGTCAGTACACCATTTTTGAAAAAGCAAATGAGTGTGGGGTGAGTGATTGCATTCACTCCATGACTCCGGTGGGAAGAATCATTCCAAAGTCTCACACTGATGAAGCGCCGGTTTATTTTTATCAAAAAGATAAGGCCGTGTGTTTTAAGTCTACTGGAGATAGTAGCGCTGATGATTGGGAAGAAGTGACGGAGCATATCGCTGACATTTATGTAAATCAATCGCAAGATATTCGCCTGACAAATATTCGTGTGGATGAAGGCGGAAGCGGCGATGAAGATTCTCAAGAGTTAGTTTTAACGAATGTGGAAATTTCAGGTGATACAAACCTTGTTGATATTAGTGATATTAAGTTTATTCATGATGATAGCGACGAAGAAGTTGCCGACGGCACGACGACTTGGACAACGTGGACGTTTGGTGACGCCAGTGAAAGTGAAGACATGCATGATTTGATTATCGAGATCACGCCCAATAATTCCGAGTATGGCACGGCGACTATTACGCTAACGTTTAATGATGGCGGTGAGACGATTACCACCAGTTTTAACCTTGTCGTCTACGCCAGCCAGCTTGTGCACGAAGGATGGAAAAATATTAAAGCGCTCGGTCCTAGACTCGCGGGCAGTCCCTATTGTGATGATAACGGCCAGCGGGAGCAAACGATTATTGATTTTAGTGGGGCGGCTGTTGAAGAGAATAATACGATTACACTACATTATAACAGCTCTGGTAGCAGTGAGGTTTTTACATTTAAAGATTCCCCGAATGATTCAAAGCATATTCAAAGAGTGGACGGTAATAATCTTGAAAATGTTAAAAACGCCGCGGCAAAAATAAATGACAATTCGTACTTTGATGCGTGGGCAGTGAGTGAAGTTCTATATATTCAGGCGATTAATTCAGGCAATTTAACAGACTCTTCAACTGCTTCAGGAACTCTTAAAATAAAAGATGGAATTAACACCACTACCGGTAACCGAGACAGCTGTATTGATGGAGGTGGAACCTGGCGCGCGGGCGAAATTGTTCAAGATCCTAACGTGTGTAGTTTTTCTAGAACGAAGTGTGATGACGGTGATCAGTGTCATGGCAGTGTCGCGCCAGATAATGTCGTGCCAGATGAGTTTAATGCGATTTACCGCTATGATAATACAAGCACCACACATTCTTGTTACCGTGCTAGGGCCCAAAGAAGTGTGAATAATTTAACATTCACCTCAAAACTTGCCGGCGCGATTGTGATTGAAATGAAGCTTGATGGAACTGAGGGAAGTGAGTGGGTGGAAGTGCTCGATCAAAACGCTGATTGTGATGAGGATGAATCCAACGATACGTTTTATAAAAATAATCCGGCCGGCATTGTTCACTACATGCGCATTCATGCCCATGAGTTATCAGATAATGATGATCTCGCGGAGCGAATTATCGGCGATGGAGATATGGATTGCAACGATGGCGACGCGAGTTGCCTGGTGGATGTGACTTACACCAATGCTGGTCATGCTCACGGTATTAGTGAAGGGCAGTACTTTTTTGGGGTAAATGGTTTTAGTTATTACAATGTGGGCGATATTTTACTTGTTGGTTTTGGTGATGGGCTTAGTGTTGAATTTAGAGATAACGATAGCGCTGACGCCACCGTTAGTTTTGTGGATAAAAAACTGTTGGTTGCCATGGATAGTAAAGATAGTAACCGCTGCGCGGTGGTGGACGCGATTAATAAACATAGTGATGCGCGTGAATACCTTGTGGCCATTGATCTTGGTAATCAAAACGCCGGCGAAGAAGAGGACGAAGACGAAGAGGGTGAGGTGATCACGTTATCGACGAGCAATTTTAGCACGACGAGTGGTTATCCTTACTGGGAGAGTTTTGAAACTCACTGTAATATTAGCGAGAGTGAGTTGATGCCAAGCTGTCGGGACAATTATTTGCTGGGCGCAAGTTGTATTGGGTATATAAATCCTAATGAAATTAATGATGGAAATGCGACGTTCACCCGTGATGAGCTGCGCTTAGACGCTCGCTTTAGTGCAAGCCAGATAATTCCCCTTGAATTTAATCAGTTCTATCAAGATCTAAATTCTCGCACATGTTACCGCAGTGATGTGGTGGATTTAACTCCGGATAGTAATGGAGATGGTGCTTATGGAGATGCGGATGACGTCGCACAATTTCGGTTTGTTGAATACGTGGCGACGGGAACGACCACTCTTTCTTGGGAAGACTTTTCACTAAGTGATGGACAAGTCATTACTGGGTATGAAGTGTACCGAAAGCTTGGTGCGGTGATGGAAAATGTTGTTGATGTTGTTGATGATAGTGATCCTGGTAGTCCAGCTGTATCTGATGGCGTCGTGGACGGGCTTTTAACAGACCTGTTAAATGATAATATTAAAACATTTGACTGGGATTATACAGCGCCAGTGAATATCGCAACCCTTGCTAGTAGCGTGAAAAGTTTTACAGATGATCCGACGACTTCTCGTCATCCACCGGTGCCAGGCACGGTTTATTTTTATGAAGTAAGACCAATTGTTAATAATGTAGTGTCGAAGGCGCAAGAGGATCACCGGCGCGTGCGAATTATGTCGCCGCCGGAAAATTTTGCATTTGTTCATCGTTGGATGGTGAATAAAAAAATCTGTGACATGATGCATGCGGATACCAGACAAGACGTTGAGAACCCAGAAGACTATGCCAAACTTGGTATGGATGATTATTTTTCTTGTTTATATTACGGCCCTGGTACTACGGAAACGGCAATACGTGATATTGACGGTGATGGCATTTACGATAATGAATCCTTTTATGATATTGGTCACGATATGATTGTCATGCAAACTGAAGCTGGTTGCCCTTATACGCGAAATGGTTGCGAAGGGGGAGCCATTTATGATGATGGAAATTGTATCGGAAAGGGAGATCCCGATGGTGTCGTGACTCCCAAAAATGACGGTGCCGAGGAGACAGTGTACTACGACCGTGAAGGTGGAGAATGCTATGTTTATGAAGGAAGTTGGGATCCATATGCTCCAAGTTCAGCAAATGATGAAAATATTATTTTTACAAACAGTCTGAATCCTCCATTAGTTAATCTCGTAAATACCTCTAGTAGAAATGCATGCTACTATAATTTATTAAATATTATTAATACAAATACACTTGGTGTTGTCACTGTGGATATAGCTGATGATGCTGTTGATAGTACTCCGCTTGATATAGATCCTGCTGGTAGTAATTTTAGTCAGGTTAAAGGTGGCTTTTTTGGTGATGATAACAAGCTACAACACGGAGCACTTCCAAATAGAGATGAGCAAATCGCGTACTCGCTTTGGGATGTAGATGAGTTAAGTGATAGTGAAATAAACACACTGGAAACGGGGCTAAGTCTTAATAGCTCTAGCAAATGTAACAGTAGTGATGCCAGTGGGTTAGAAGATGGTTATACTGATACAGAGTCACCTGGAGTTAATTACGGTTTTTCTATGCCTGGAACATATTCATCTGAAATTAGATCTGTCCAAACGGGAAGTGATGTAACTCAAGCTTGTCAAAGTGTTTTTGGTATTCAAGATGCGATTGGTAATGTCAGTGAGTTTTCAGGGAATACAATGGTAGCATTAACCGTACCAACATTTTTAAGATATACTAAACAGAATGGTCTTGCTGCAACGAATATGATCTTTGGTGATCCTGTTCAATTCTACTATATGGATGATATTTTTGATCAGGTTGGTCCTTGTCCTGACGATGATGATAATGGAAACTGTTGGCTTAATGCCGACGGTACTACTAAAGAGAATCTAGATTCTTGGGTTATTGATACTGAAGCGTATGACTCTAATCATATATTTATTCCTTATGGATTGCCTGTCGTAAATGATTACGCAACAGGACTATCAGAACCTGAAAGTGCATTCACTTTTGAAATTGGACCAACTAGTGGAATTACGAGCGAGCAGCTTCATGATGACGAATGGATTTTTAATACGGACGAAAATATAAATAACTCTGTTGGAAAAGTAGATGCTTTTTTTACCGGCGGCGGGAGTTATGAGCACGGAAGTGGGGCAGGTGTTTGGTTTATGGAATGGCTGAACCCAACGGATGCTCGAAGCGATGTGGGATTCCGGTGTATTTATAGAGTGTATGAAGAAAACTATTTTGAAAATCAAATGGGCAGTGGCGCACTAAACCACTAAAAGAAACCACTAAAAGGTACGCGGTACCTTTTGGCGTTAAAACAGTGACGCAATTTTTTGACCGATATTATATTTTTTAATTAATTGCTGACACCTCTTTGTCATTACGTTTAGCGAATCTTGCGTCTGATCAAAAAATTGTATCATGCTGGTATATTCACTATCAGGTTTGCAGATTGACGAAATCATTTCATCTTCAATGTTTTGTATTGCTTTTTGAATTTTTCGCTCCATTTCTTTCTTGTATAATTTTTGTATCGTTTGTGCGCTTCTCGCACGTCCTTGCTGATCTGTTTTACTGATTTCAATACTATCAATCTGATATTTTAATTCGATCGCTGATGAAATGATAAACCCGACAATTGTCTCGCCACCATTATCATAAATTTTGTCCAGTACAGGAAATCTTTTTACCGCAAAACCGATGGCCGATGTCGCTGCAGATGTCACACTTCCTTTGATGTCAGCATCGAGAAATCTCTCTTCTAAATCTTCTATTTGCTTGGTTAAGTATGTTGGTTCAGACCCCGCACAAGCACTCGCCAGACTTTTTCCCTCTATGTTCTCGTTGGCAAAAGGAGTTAAAAACTGATTTGTTATCTGGTGATGAAGAGCACTTTTTGTTGATGCTTGATATTGTACTTGTTTTGAGTGCTGGTGGCATTTATCCATAAACGCGCGACAGGCAGTCGTTGACTTAAGGTGAATTCCGCTTCTTCCGTTGATGGCGTAGGGAGATCTCGATCCTACTCCATAAGGTGGATGTTGAATATTTCCCGCAGCACTACTGCTGCAATTGAGTCGAATTCGGTCATCAAAATTTTGTTGGAGTTGAGAATTATTTAAGCAGTAGGTGGACATCGTGGCGCCTGAAAACAAACAGGCAAATTGAAAGGTTGCGGAGTCTTTGTACGTCGCTGAAAAATTTGGAATTTTTCTTCTCGCAATTTTCATTTTGTTTATGGGCAGAAGGCAATACCTTAAATCTCCCAATACGGAGAGTTCCCTTTTTAATGTTGATTGATCATAAATTGGGTTTTCTTCGTTTTGGGAAAGATATCGGACAAGGGCATTTTTCTTTTCTAAGTCCGTATTTGTGCAGAGTAATTCTTGAAGCGATAAATCCTTTATCAATTGCGCGTCCTCGTTGACAGCTAAGTCTTGTGCACTTGGTGTAACGCTGATGGAGCGTGTGCGAGTGCTTTTTGTTCTGCGTTTTCGTGATCTTGGTTTTGAATTATTTATTGGTGAAGCGGTTTGGCATGACATGATCGGTTCGGGCGATAGTTCACCTTGGCAGCTGGCCATTATACCAAGAGAGAGATTAAGGTCCTCGCCAGGATAAAAATCCTGCGATGATATTATTTGATTTATTTTTTTTGCGAGGTAATTGATGTTTTGCTTTGTCCATTTTTCTAAACACGCACATGACTTTCTTCGGTTAATATTTCTGGTTTGAGAGCAAGCACGATCATCATAGGACCCAAAAGGTAAACATGCTTCGCTGGCCACTCGTCTGGTTGCTTGTTTATGCGCATAGGTTGAAAAGTGATCAAATTTATCGACGAATTTTTTTAATTTTTTATTATTTTCTAGTGGGGCACCATTTTTTAATGCCTCAATTTGTGCCTGCATTTCAACAAATTTACACTGACACCCTGCTGGCGGATTGTCACTAAAGCACGCATGGGATTGATACCTTTGTTTAAACGCTTGAAGTTTTTCTTCTTCGGCAAAAATAAATGATGATGAACCTAACTGAATTCTTTGCGCAGAGGCGGCCATCAGTTTCTCTGAACTTACAAGTAAATAAAAAATGATGACGAATAGCCGAAACATTCTAAGACATTTATCGGCTTATTTTTGGCCTTTTCTACGAAATTTTAATTAGGAAGCTCACTTCCGATACTTTGAGTGAATGACTTTAGGTTGTTCGAATAAAAAATATAATCAACATGGGCCTGAGTATACCGTATACCGCTCCCAATTCTGATTTCCATATCTCCGATACCAACATCAGGGTTTATATTCACTTTTGTGTTGTATGCACAATCTTGTAAACAGATACGAGAAAGGCTTCCGGTTGAAGAGTCGATGACGTAGTTGTAATCTAGAATATAGTCTTTTCCTGTAGTATAACCACCTTTACCACTTAGCCAAGTAGAAGAGCCGCCGATATAATATTTTAAATCGTAGCCACCATCTTTTCTCATATCAAAACCATAGTAGTTATCATATGAGAAAAGTGATGTCATAAATGATCTGTATGAACTGCTATAAATAGAGGTAAAGTTAATTTTTTTAATGATGCTAAAATAATTATTGTTTGGTCTATTTATTGTTGTTGTCGCATAGTTGGTGTAGCTTGTACCACTAGGTGAATATTGGTTTAGTTTGCCGCCTGAAATATCTAGTCCAAAAAAATCACTTCCCGCTGAAGCTCCAGAGGAATTCCTCGCTAGATAGTCCCCTAAACTAGGATGATTCCAAACATCCGAGACCCTATTGAAATCATCAAAATAAACTGGAAAAGTTTCATATCCATTAGAAGTATTTGGCGACGAGACATTTCCATAATAAAGGGTTAGAACCTTTGATTCACCGGCCGATATACTTGGTACTAGAGACCATATGTAAGTTTGAGAAGTATTACATGAATTATCCGCGACCCAATGTTTTAATTTCGTCGAACCGTCATACACCATGATCTGATTGCAGTTAGAGTCGATTTTTCCGTCTGATATGAGCGCCGCTGTATCAATAACCATGTAGTGGTTAAAATTGGTATTTCCCTGATCTCCATTATTAATTGTATATTCTATTTTATAATTTGCTGCAATACTGGATGTGGTATTTCTAAAAGAAGATTGATTTTCTTCAGCAACACAGCTGTCCTCATCAGAATGGATAGGGTTTAAAAACTCGCTACTAGACTCGGTAAATAATCTTGCTTCAATGTGAGTAGGAGCACTGAAGCTAATATTGCTGCCTGATGGTTTTTTTGCCTTTTTTACGTTGCCAAAACTTTCCCAACCGGCCGATCTTTTTGTTGTAAGTTTTGATTTAATTGAATTACGACATGCTTTTGCATCTGATAAACAATCCGAAGCCGAGTAACTTCCGCGTAAATCAAGTGCATCAATAAAATTAACCTCTCCTCTGGCGTTGGGTCGGCGCAGTCGCCAATAATTACGGAAGCAAACCCATCAACAATGGTGGAGGCGTCCACATCATCAGCTCCGCCAAGTCCATCTCCATGAGAGTCGATTGTAAATAAGTCAGCATAGGGAAATACGCCATCAGCGATCGTAAACTCGGATCCTGCATCACAACTAATGATGACATATGATTTATTTGGTGCGCATTGCTCTGACTCGGAGGCGACATTGACGTAGGAGCTTTGAGAACAATCACTACTAAATCCATGCCGCGTAAAGGAGCTTGTGAGTAAGACCGTTTCGCCCTTGACCGAGACAATTGTTCGTCTCGGTGCTGTACTGCAGGTGTCCTCTAATCTTTTTAGTTCAATAATTCCACTACCTTCACAAGGGTTTTTAATGTAGATCGCGTTTGAGTTTATCGCGCCAGCGGCCACTGGAGTAAGGGAAAAGGTGGCATTTTGAATTAAGTTTGCATTTCCAGTGACGCTTTTGTAACTCCAGTTTGTGCACATGACGATGTCATTGGCGTCTAAGTCCGTTTTGGCAACATCGGCAATATCTTCAATCGTAATTTTAATTTCATTTGTCGTTGTCGTGACAGAAAATGAGGAAAATGAGACAAAGGAGATTGCAATTAAAAAATAAATTTTCAAAGAGTTTGTCATTAATGTTTCCTTTTAATTAATTTCGTTCAAGAATTGGAATACTTCGAACGGATACCTCACCATTTTTGTTAAAAATAGAAAGTTTAATAAACTTATCGCCAGCGTCTACAAGGAGTCTGACATTTTCGTTGCCTAGACCGTCATCGTTATAAAAAGTTATTTTAGATTTATTGCCTTCACCACTAAACGTGACTTTATCAACTTCGTTCCAGTTGATGATGGAGTCATTCATTTGAAGATCGATGTAGCGAAGCGTATCAAAAGTCGCAGGAACGGGCTCATTGAATCTTTTTATTGAAATTTTAGGTTGAGTAGGTTCAACGGTGACACCGTTGTTGTGATTTTCAAGACCGGGGTCTTGAGTGACGACACAACTGGTGAAAAAAACACTCGTCATTAAAAGGATTAATCTTATCAAAACTTACCTCGCATTGGACTGCTTACATATTACAGTTTTTATTTCAGTGGTAATTTAACTTGTTGATTTTATATAATTGCTAAGTTCGCTTACCGCTGATTGTGCCAATATTTCTAGGGCAAATTGTTTATCGGTTAATTTATACTTTTTTTTGAGGTTAATAAGCATAAAAGGCATATACAAAAGGTACGCGGTACCTTTTGGCCTTTTCTACGAAATTTTTGAGGTTAGTCTTTCGTTTTCAAGCTCGATAATTACTCCTTTCCGCGTTTTAACGGGAAAGTGAAAAATTGTTCGCCCCAAAGCTTTTTTGAGAGCTATATTTTTTTCTTCACACATAATCTTTTCAAACCATAACTTGTTTTCCTCATACTCCAAGTGTGCAATTGAATGGAACTTCTTCACTTTTAGTGGTGCATTCAAACTGGTGTACGGATACTCTAAACATGTTGTACTCACTCCCGCTCGAATGGGGTTCTGATAAATATACCGATAAACATTATTTAGATATCTTGGGTGATTGATGATCGTCCACTTGTAGCGGTTAGCAAACTTGTGATTTATTTGTTTAGAGAAAAATCTCATTTTCTGACTGAATCTTTTATTGAAGTGTCCCATAAATTCATCGATATTTTCATCTGGCGTTTGGATGAGTAGATGATAATGATTCGCCATTAATACGTAACAAAAAATGGAGGCAGGAAACTTCCTATTTGACTCGTTAAGTGAATCAAGAAATAACGTCCATACATGTTGCATTGGAAGTTGGAACCAATTTTTGTTATTTGAGCGACTGACGATATGGTAGGGGTATTGACTTTGGCGAATGAGATTTTTTCTTGGCATTACATTTCATAACAGAGCAATCATGAAATAAAAAAAAGCTCGGTGGACTACCGAGCTTTTTTCATTTTTAAAACAAAACGGCCAAAAGGTACCGCGTACCTTTTGGGGCTCTTTTTGGGCTATTGGATTTTGTAGCTATTGACTCTTCCGTTTATTAACTCTCTTCGTGCGATAGACTCGGAAATGTCAAAACCAAGATAAATTTTCAATCTATTAATTGATCTACCATTGGTGCTAGCAGAAAAGGTATTACCTGATTTTGAAATTTCAAGTGGGATTGATCGAATACCGTCGCGCATTTTAACTTTTAAATCTAATGAACCACCTTCCAGGGAAACACTTGTTGGACTTACGGTAATTATGGGAGTCTCTTGCAAGTTTGAATAATAATTTATCCCTTGACCTTGAATGAGTTTATCAATATCAACTTCCATCGTTTCAGATTCTTTAAAGCCGAATGCATTTATTTCACCATTTATCGTTACTTTTAATATTTTGCCATCAACGTGAGTGATACTGAAGTTTGCCGTTCCAATTTTTGCCAACTTATAATAAACATTAATGGGAACAACGACATCTGTTTTCGCCATTGCTTGAATTACTTGTTCCACATTTGTTTGCTCAGGCCCACAGTTACAGGTTTCTTGAGGGGACCCGACCATATCTTGTGCTCGTGAGTTGGTGATTGTGAACAGAGAAAGTACGAGGGTAAAAATAATCAGTTTCATGATTGCTCCTTAAGATAAACCTTAGGTTGAGTAGAGCAATTTATATGCCAGGTTTTTTTACAGTTTTGTGTATTTAGTTAAAGCTTTTGTCATTCATTACTCAATACTGTCTAAATAGTTGACGGCCAAAAGGTACGCGGTACCTTTTGGCGCCTTTTGGCGGTTGAACGCAAATTTACCGACTTTATGTGCCGATCAAGACATTATGCTAAGGTTATTACTTATGATGAACAAGATAAGCCTATTTATTTTTGGGATCAGCATTTATGTAAATGGACTTTGTTTTGAAATCGATTTATCTCGAAGCTCCCCTGGAAATACAATGCCAACCCGAAATCAAGGACGCGCTGAATGGTGCACAGAATTTTCCGCAACCCAGGCAACTCAAGAATGTCTTAAAAACAATTATCTTCAAAACCTACCAGCAGATTGCTCTGATGCTGATATTAACTCTCTCTTAGCGAAAACAAAGTTATCTCCTTGGTATCGCTGGGGAGTGGCGCGATCAAAAGATTTAGAGGAGGGAATACCATATTTATCTTCTCATTCGATTACTAGTGATAACAGGTCTGAGGGATGCTTTTGTTCTGACGAAGTGGTTAATCGAGCTTTTAAATCCTATATGATTTTATATTTAGCTGAGATAAAAAATATAATGGAACAAAAAGGCGTCACTGAGCTTGTCTCCAGTCAAAATAGTTTGGTGATCTCTAAAGAGGATATTGATAAACTTGTACTCAGTACAGAAAATATGAGAAGTTACTTCAATGAAAATGACCTTTTCAGTATGTTTTCTCCAATTAAGAGAAACGTCAAAAATAAATATACTCACTCATATAATATTTGTAAGGACAAGGTTATCGGTCAGCATGTATCGAGCGAATATATTAGTGAATCGTATATGGGAGAGTGTCGAGAGTTAAGTGATGATGATAAGCGATTCTGTTCTATTTTTAAAACGATCAAAGTTGCGGCAAGCCGTTTAAATGGAAAATTTGAAGATATTAGTATTTCAAGTTTTGATCCAAAGGTAGAAATCCAGAACGCTTGTAAAAGATCAGGTCTGATATGTAGTTGTTCCTCCGAAAACTCAACCGCAAATTTTTCCAATAGTGTAGGCGAATCTTGTGGAAGTAGTGTGCAGACTTGTATTCCTCAAAAGTGCCAAAATGTGAAAGCGATGTATGGAAACCTAGCTGGACTTCCTGATAATGTTAGATCGCAATTGTTAACTGCACTAGAAAGTAATGACACCTTTAGAAAGGTATTTTTAAAA
The DNA here is from genome assembly GCA_030836365.1 of Bdellovibrionota bacterium. Classification (GTDB taxonomy): domain Bacteria; phylum Bdellovibrionota; class Bacteriovoracia; order Bacteriovoracales; family Bacteriovoracaceae; genus UBA1511. Next base: position 19,828 of record JAURQB010000180.1, read on the forward strand.
GAGAGAGTAAAAAAAATAGAGGAAAAATTAAAAGAGGGAAGTCCCTTGATGATCTCCTATTGCGTAGGCGCCTTAACGGGGCATTATTGCAAGAATACCGATTTAAATGGGAATAATATTAATCATGCTTCTGCTGTCACGGGGGTGAGAAGTTTTACGATTGGAAAGAATGGAGAGAAAATTGAAGGAAAACCGCAAGTTTTGATCAAAAATAGTTGGGGCGCTAGTTGCAGTGGATATAAAGATCAAATTACGAGTAGGACCTGCTATAGTGAATCGAGTTGTCTTCATCCTGAATGCAACGGTGTCGAAAGTACTATTTGCCAAGGCGCTTGTTACAAAGGACAAATGTGGGTAGATGCGGAGTCCGTTCTTTTGGGACGCAGGAGAGATGATTCTTACGAAATTGAAGTGGCCGAGCTCTACGGGTTCTAGGGATCTTTATTTTGATATTCAATTTTTATAAAACGTTTTGACAATCAATTTTTATAAAACGTTTTGACAATCAATTTTTGATAAATCATCAAACCCACAAAAACAATATTCATTTTTATCTTTGTCGTACATGACGATCATGATGGAGTTGATGTCTTCGCACGTTTTTCGGGAGTACATTTGATCGGTTGGTTTATTTTTTTTCAGGTTTTGATAAATGGTAAGTGCTTTACAGCTGAAATCTTGACAGTCCAAAGAGGTGGTAATTTTTAATTTTTTATTGAAGCAAAAATCTTCTTTCGCTTTCCCATCAAATAAAGTGAATTTAACATCACAGTGAAGTGATTTTTTTGTCTCGGCGTTGGCGGCCGTGCTCATCAATAAAAAGAGGATAATATATTTCATTTGTGGTTTACGATATCACACGTGACCTTCAAAAGGTACCGCGTACCTTTTGGAGGTGCCCGCTTTCCGAGGCGCACCGTGATGTTCTAAGGGCTTCTGTAGACTTGTAACTTAACGAAATCATTGATTTTTTGCACCTTTTGCCGCCCCTTAAATAATTTCAAGGGAAACTGAATTATATCGATAAGTTAAACGGAGTATGACAATAGATCGAATAAAATTCATTTACCCATTTTTGGTGGCCATGCATTTGGTGTGGTTAAGCTCCGCCTGTGTCTTTCAAGAACAAGTGGGCGAGACGGCCATCTGTAACGATGGTGAGGCCTTCAGTGCCATTCACCGTCGCTGTGAAGCGATCACGTCTGATCCACATTTTCCCGTTGCTACTTTATCCAGCGTTGTCGTCGAAGAAGACGCCGGCGTGCAGCTCATTGAACTCACATACTCTGATCGAAACAATGACCCTGCACTTGCCTGTGAAATCATCGACTACGACGACGAAATTGATGGGGATCTCTCGCATCCGTTAACATGCTCTTGTGCAAATGGTGCGTGTTACGCCAGTATGCTCACGGATAAAAACTTTCACGGCCTCAGTGAATTTCATTACCGCATTCGTGATAAAGATGGGCGCAGTGATATTAAAATGGTGGGCGTTGAAGTTACTCCCAAGGCCGATGCCCCCATCGCCGACATGAACTCCATGGATGAAGAATTTCTTTATACCGTGATCAATGAGACACAATCAAATCGAGGCGATCACCGCGATCAAGTCTACTCCGCTTTAGGCGCGAAC
>JAURQB010000181.1 GCA_030836365.1 Bdellovibrionota bacterium
TTTAAAAAATAAAAAGATAGCGGTTGTTAAAAAGGAAAGGGGAGAGTGGTTAAGCGGTCAATATGAGCTTCCAACATTTGTTATCAAAACCAATGATCCTAAATTATCTCAATACCCTAAATATGAAAAAAAAGTAAGATCTAGTTTGCCGATGATTAAAACCGGTATAACTAAATATAAAATTCAAAATTACTACAAAGAAATGAGCTCCGAAAAACTAGAGAAGTTGGGAGGAGGAAAAAAACATATATATATTTCCTTGAAAGAAGCGGGAAAAAAACTTTCTACTGCAAGTTTGAAAATTCTTGAGGATAAGGGCATCATTTTATAAGTCTTCACAAATCTTTTTTTTTCCACAGAAACTCATTTTAAATTGTTGATAAATCTCATCTTGCGAACGAAAAAATGTTTAGACTAGCCTTAAGTCACTATAAATTCGCTATATTTCTGGCCCCTGTTTTGCTGAAATATTCCTTTACCGATATCAAAGTCTGAGGGAAATATGGAACAAATTAAAAAAATATTATTATTGTTAATCACCTTCTTTCAGGGAGGACTTTCGACTTCTTATTGTATGGAGTTTTTCGAAAACAGAATGGATCTATCATTAGGCAGTGATCGAATTGATAACCATAGTATTGCCTCCAGCGATGAATTATATCAAAATTTTGAAAACGACTTGATTAGCGAATTTGGAGATGATTTATCGATTTCAGAGCAAGTTGTAAATCATCAGGTAAACGCCGTATCGGTTGCAATTATCGAGGGTGATAAAATACACCAATACCATCAATATGGCTTTAGGGATAAAGGGAAAACTCTACCAGCAAATGAAAATACCACTTTTCATGTTGCTTCAATGAGTAAATTTCTAGCTGGGCTGGCCATGGCAGAAGCAGAGAGGCAAGGAATTTTAGATAGTCAGAAACCGGTTAAAGATTATGCTGATATTTATTCTGGAACAACTTTAGAAAAATGGGTTTCAAAAAAGTTCAAAAAAGATGAGGTTGATTATTTAGATGATATAAACGTAGATCGCCTAATGTCTCACTCCGCAGGTCTTGATATGCACGGTATCGGATTGACCCCTGCTGGTTTAGAGAAAACAATTAAAGGAATTTTATTAGGAAACTTTTATGACTGGAATGGAGTAAAACCGATGCATGCTCCTGGTGTTGTTTATGATTATTCCGGCGGTGGCTACACCGTAGCGGAACACGTTTTAGAATTAGTTACTGGAGAAACTTATACAGATTGGGTAACGCAAAATATTTTGAATGAAGTTGGTACTAATGACTCAACTCTAGAAACAGCTCATGATGGTATGACTAACCTTGCTCGTGGGTGCTCTCGTGGAGTTTGCGTTGGATCTGTATTGAGAACTGAGGTCAAGGCTGCGGGTGGGTTTATTGCGACTTCTTATGATTATGCAAAAATCCTTAGAATTATCATGAATGATGGACGTGAAAATAAAAGTGATCTAAAAAGAGTAATTAAGAAAAAAGTGATCGAAAAGGTTTTAACAGCATCTCATCATATTGATAGTTCTTACAATTCTTGTACCAGTTCCTCGGATTGCCCGCAAACAAAAACATTTTGCGTTATACCTTCTATCTGTCATGAAGTTTCATTCAATGAGAGTTGTTACCAAAATCAATGTGTGAAATACCTTACAGATTCCGGTGGGTGGAAATACGGACAAGGCGTGTCGCTTTCAGGAAATATAAAGGATGATGGATATCATTCTATATTAGAGCACGGAGGTTCTCAAACTGGTTATAAGACTAAATTTTATGTAGATCGAGAAAAGCAGGTCGGTATTGTGATTCTAGTTTCTGGCGACGATTGGAAAAAAAGAGGAGTTCAAAGAGGAGCCAACACATTAAAGGCTGAAATCTTTCAATCATTTAAAAGAAATTATTTAGATTAAAAAAGCATGTATATAATTTAAGCAATACTTGAATTTATCATTTATAATCTTATAAAAACAAAATCAGATAAATCATGGAGGATTTTTTGAGATTCGTTTCGAAAATAGAGCTAGTTTTATTATTTCTTCTTCCCATTATATGTGTCTTTTTATTTGGGGTTTTCGGTTATGACTTAACTGATAATTCCTATATGAGGGGATATGCCTATTCAATGCTCAATGGTAAAAAGCTTTATCAAGATCTTTTCAGTCGATTGCCGCCTGGAGGATTCTTATTGCAAAAATGGTTCTATGGGATAGTAGGTGAATTTTACCCAATTTTTATCAATCGATTACTGTTTTATTTTAACAATGCTTTGATGTCATTATTAATGTTATTGGTTATCAAAAAACACCGATTAATGAACAAAAAAATTAACTGGACCCTGCTTTTTGTCCTACTGTATTTTATTTCGATAAATAACTACCCTGTGTCAATGGGGTACGCACATGTTTCACTTGCTCTAGGTGCGATTTCATTTTTTTTAGGCCTTTTGAATATGTTTACCACTTCAGGCGTAATACTTGGCTTGGCTTTGTGTACAAAGCAAACTTTTGCAGGGCTATTTTTTTTAATACCGATATATATTTATTTAAAAAAGCTTCACTGGAATGCTTATGTTAAATTTATTCTTAGTGCTTTAATAACGTCTGCAGTTATTTTTTACTCTTTTCAATCTGAGTTAGTTCATTTTTACAAGATGAGCCTAAGACATACATTTGGCGCCATTTTTAGATCTGGTTTTAAAACCTATTTCCACTTTAGTAGTTTGGCTGAAGTTGCCGCAGCTTTATCAATCTTTGCATTGCTAAGATATTCGAAAATTAATAAAAATATAAGAAGACTCGCATATGCCGCCATCTTCAGCGTATTTATTTTTATGACAAAGAATTATTTTAAAAGTGGTATTTATTTTGCTCTGCACGATACTTATAAAATATTATTTCTTTTGAGCGTTTTGTTTCTAGGTAATGACTTGCTTGGTTTTTTCAAAAAGAAAGAATTGCCTGACCTTAGAACCAGTGTTTTTTTTATTTTAGTTTTGCTATGCTGGATAAGTGGATTAAGTGACAGCGCAACAGGGCCTGTGTACTTTGCTCCATTACTAGTTATCTGTTTATATTACCTTACGGAAAATCGTTCGGATCAAAATCAAATAATTAAAGAATTATTAATTTTTACCTCATTAATTTACGTTGCAATGAATTTAAATTCTTATAGGGATGGATCCAGGCTAAAGATGAATAAGCATCTGGGAGATATAGATCAAAGATATTCGTTTATTTATACAAATGAAAGAAAGTTTGAAAAAGTAATGGAGCTCATCAACTTGCATAAAAAATATGGAAGAATAATTGTTCTACCTACTTTTTCAGACGCTAATTTTTTACTTCGCCAAGTTAATTGTCTACCGACTGTTTGGGATGTTGCAACTGGACTTAGTACACCAAGAGAGTCTCTCATTTTAAAAATGAAGAACTCAATTGCACAATGTTCCAAGGACCACACATTCTTAATTGAAAAAGGGGTAACTCAAAGGTTTACTCTATACACGCCAATTGTCCTAAAAACCTTTCAAAAAGTTGGTGAAACTAATTACTTTGAAATTTATCAACGGTGATATGAAAAAAGAGAGAGGGTGTAAGCCGGATCCTGTCGTGGGCCAACATTCATCTAGGGGCTAAATTACTCTAGCCCTCAAGCATCCTACCCGCTTGCTCGAACTGGCCGTTCTCAAACACAAGCCTATTTGGATTTGCACCCCTTAGAGTTTACCTGGTTTCACTACAGCAGGAATACCGAAGTATTTCCAAATGATTTAGATCACTTAGTCAGTCCCCTGTACATTCTTTCTGTTGCACTTGTCCTCACCTCGCGGTGGACGGGCATTACCCGCTAAGGCGCCATATGGTGTCCGGACTTTCCTCCCGCACCGAAGTGCCGGCGTTAGCCTCCCTCTCTCTGGACATGACTTATGCACCATGCAAAATCAATAGTCAATCTCGGGATCAGGTGTTAAAAATATTTAGTGATTTTAATCTCTTAGAAAGGTAAAAATAGTGAAAATTATACTAGTTTTAATTAGCTTTATTTCATTCTCCGCAAGAGCAAATTTCAAAAAGTTAGGTAATGAATTTCTCCTAAAAAACTCATCCGTAAAAAATTCTTTAGGTAATACATTAAAAGCTGACCAGGGGATAAAGCTCGTGGAGTCTTCCCTCGCAATGAAAGTAGATGGTGGCCTAAACTATGTTGATAATGACTCCGATGCAGCCAATGCGGTTAATTTTGCTGCTGGTAAAACAACTTCCTTGGATTTAAATTTTTCTAAAGCAACTAGTTGGGGAGGAGTTTTTTCACTGAATAATTCATTCGAGAAAGTTATTCAAGATCCATCTCGAATTATTATTTTTGGTGGTGACCCTGAAATTCATCAGTTTAAGCAAACAATTTCTTTTTCAACTTCACTCTCACGCAACTTATTTGGTCAGGAATATAAGCTAAGTCATTATAGTTCAATTCTGAATGCGGAATACATAGATTTATTATCTCAAAATTCAGTTAATGATTTATTTATTCAGTTTTCTCAGTTCTATGCTAGAGCTGTTTTACATAAAAAATTGTATACACTCCAACAAGAGGCATTGAGTAGAGCCAAAAAAAGATTGGCTCTTGTCAGAAGAAGAGTTAGTGATGGTATTAATCTGAAAGCGGATTTGCTCCGAGCTGAGTCTGCCAAAATTTTTCAAGAAGAGCAGTTAGATCAAGCACGACAAGACTTTAATCAATCGCTCTACTTATTATCGTCTTTGCTACACCGAAATATTTCAATAGATGAAGTTGGTGATGTGAGCAGTGTCGAGTCAGAATCTGAAGTTTTATTATCCAACATTGATCAGCTTGAAAAAAATGAATTAACAATTAATTCAAGCAAAAGGTTCTCCGATCAACAAGAGCTAGATCGTGACCTTAAAGCAAGGCAAATGTTACCAGAATTGAACTTCTCTGTTGGTTATCAAACAAATGACTTCGACCCAAGCTCCTCTGATGTATTTAAGAACGGAAATCTTAGTGGTGATAGAAATACCGTTTCACTGGGAGTAACATTCTCTTATAATATTGGCCGAGTTTCAGAGCGAGCGAATCTTGCACAGGCTGAGATTAACCATAACCAAGCACTACATCAATTGAGTGCTGCTTATGAAAATAATAAAAATCGTAAACAGATGCTTTTCGCTAATATTCAGCTATCAGGATTAAATAAGAAAAAGGCAGGTAAGCGTGTGAGTTTATCAATGTCAATCATTCAAGAATACGTAAAATTATTTTCTCTTGGACGAGTTACGTTAGATCAAGTAATTCAAGCTGAAGAAGATTTGATTAATTCCCAGCGAAGACTTGCGCAGCAATCAATTTCAAACTTTAATCAGAGACTTGAGCTTGCGGCTTTCGATTACTTTTTACCAGACTTAATTTCAGAGGATTAATGATGAAAAAAATCATTGCATACTTTTTAAATAATTCATTACTGGTTAATCTTATCTCAGTTTTGATTATTGCAGTGGGAACAATTAGTCTCTTCTCTCTAAACAAAGAGACATTTCCTGCAATTGACTTTGACGTAATTATTGTCCGAACTGCTTACCCAGGATCAAGCTCTGAAGATGTTGAAAAATTAGTAACAATCTCTCTCGAGCGTAATCTCAAAACGGTTACAGGGGTGCGTAATCTCAATGCGATAAGTGCCGAAGGAAGCTCTATAATTTACCTTGAGGTTGTGGCAGATGCGGACATTGATGAGGTTTTAGATGATGTAAAGACAGCCGTCGATAGCACTATTGATTTACCTAAAGAAGCAGAAGTACCTATTATTACAAGCTTAAATAATAGGCGAAGAGGTATTATTAATGTTGCTGTTTTTGGTAACGATTATAGCGAGATAAGAACGGCGGCAAAAAAACTTAGAGATAAACTTGAACGTGTCGGAGATGTTTCATCAATTCGTCTAGAGGGATATAACCCCGATCAAATTAACATAAAAGTAAGCCCTGAAAAGTTAAATCAAAATGAAATTACTCTTCAAGAGATCAGCAACGTTGTTAGGGGGCGTAACTTTAATTTATCAGCTGGTGCAATAGAGCTTTCGAGTGGAGATCTAAATATCAGAACTGTTGCAGAGCTTGAGGGTGTGGATGATCTCAAAAGTCTTCCGATCAGGTCGAATGACTCTGGTAAAGCAATTTTTCTCGGTGATATCGCAAAGGTTGATAAACACCCTGACCCAAAAGCGATACTTCTGCGATCTCAAGGTGAGCGGGCGATTATATTGAATGTAAAGATGAAGGAATTCGGCGATATTATTTCAACAGTAGATGAAGTTAAGCTTGAGACAGAGTCATTTTTTAAAAATTCAAGGTATAGTGATTTACGGTTTACATTTGTTGATGATTTTTCTTACTACGTGAAACGACGCCTTAATATTTTATCAAATAATGGAATCCTTGGGATTGCTCTCGTTTTTTGTTGCCTGTTGTTGTTTTTAAATTTCTCTACAAGCGTAATCACTTCACTTGGTGCTCCAATTGCGTTTCTCACCGCTTTCGTGGTGATGAACTACATGGGAGTGAGTTTAAATCTAATTTCTATGTTTGGTTTAATTCTCGTGCTAGGTATGCTTGTTGACGACTCCATCATTGTGGCAGAACAGTTTTATCAAAAAATTGAAGCCGGGATGAAACCAAAGGATGCTGCTTATGAAGCCGCGATTGAAACTGTTAAGCCTGTTACCGCGACTATATTGACTACTGTTATCGCGTTTGGTTCGATTTTCTTTATGGGCGGAATTATGGGGAAGTTTCTTGCCTTGGTCCCGACAGTTGTTATTATTTGTCTGGCCGCTAGTTGGATTGAGTGCTTTTTTATCCTTCCTGCGCATTTGAAAGATTTTTGTTCCCTTAAACCAAATAGAGTAAAAAAATCTTTTTGGTTTGATCGAATTAAAGACCGATATTCTAAATTCATCTTACGTACTTTAAGTTATCCAAAAACAGTTGTAATAAGCTTTTTTATTATTTTTGTAATGGCATTAGGCTTAGCCAAGACAATGAAGTTTGAACTATTTCCTGGAGATGATGTTCGAATTGTTTTTCTTCAAATTAAAGGCACAGTGGGTTCTCCAATTAAACAAACGGATGATTCTCTATTCAAATTAGAGCAAATGTCCTTATCCTTGCCAAAAAATGAAATAACTCAAATCAAAGCTCAGATAGGAACATTAATTGGAGAACATGGAAATAAAATTGGGTCGCACTATGGATCATTAGTACTATATCTCACTCCTCCAGTTGAGAGAGATAGGACCACAGATGAAATTATCACACAGCTTACAACCGAAGCAGAAAGAATTTTACCTAACTACGATATCACAATTAGGAAAATGCAAGGAGGCCCCCCTAAGGGAAAACCGGTTGAGATTAACATAACTGGAAATAGCATTGATGATCTCAAAGTTGTGAGTAAAAGAATTCAGAGTGCACTGAAGAATATTGATGGTGTGACAAGTACAGAAATTGACTTTGAAGAAGGAAAGTCTCAATTGGCAGTTTCAGTAAATACATCTGAAGCGAGACGTTTGGGATTAACTTCCCTCGATGTTGCAAGAGAGTTAAGACGGGCCTTTGCAAGAGATGCCATAACTGAAATTAGAGAGTCCGATGAAGACATAGATATCAAATTGATGCTAGATGATGAATCGAGGTCAAAAAAAGAAACTTTAAAAATTTTATATATTACCAATAGGATGGGACAGCGAATTCCATTGAGTAAATTAGTTTCTATTGATGAAAAACCAGGTGCTTTCGTGATTAGAAGAAAAAATAGAAA
>JAURQB010000182.1 GCA_030836365.1 Bdellovibrionota bacterium
TTACTTTTATCACTTCGCACTTCGATTCTTTGGGTTTTCTGATACATGCATTTTTGGCAGCAGGGCACCTGAATTTATTAAATCCACAGTAGTGAGCTTTTCCTGGTTTCCAATTACTTTGATTAGAAGCGTATGCGCTTAAGGTAATTAAACAAAAGACGATGAATGGAAATAGTTTTTTCATAGATCCTCCTAGAAATCACTCAATCGGAATTATGTGAGCTGAATATTAGGGGCATCAAAATACATTTATATTCTAGGGACTTAGTGCCGGAATTTTCGATAGGTGCCTATAGGTGCCAAAAGGTACCGCGTACCTTTTGGGGGGAAATGGTTTTTATTGGAGGAGGTTGGCCGGGATTTTTGTGATACGCTGAACGACTTCACCGACACCAAAAGTGCGATTTTTCATTCGGGTAGATCGATTACAACCTTGGTTCATATCAAACTCATAATCATCTTCACCCTCAACAAGAATGCCTTCAACTTTTCCCGATCTTTTATTAAATACAGGCGAACCTGAATTTCCGGCAAAGGTATCTAAATTTGCCGTAAAAACATCTTTTCGATTTTGATAAAGATCATGTTTTTCAAGTCCAAAATCTTCTCCAAATGAAAAGTTAAATCGCACAAATGGAAGAGCACGAGCACTTCCGGAAACCTTCATTGGGATCCCATCTGGGTGCCCAATGACATAAACTTTGGAGCGTGAGCGAACTTTTCCCCGCTTTCTAACTTGAAGAGGTGTCGCTCCTGCAACAGGCCGGTCCAATTTGATGACCGCATAATCTTCAAAAGTTTGATCATTAGATATCTGCGTTGTTGCGACAATTGAACTGCATTTATAGACGTCACTTTTTTTAATTTTTCCATTATTGTCAGAGTTAAAATTAAACACCCAAGAGTTTTGTGCACAATCAGAAACGCCTGTGATGCAATGACCGGCGGTCACGAGAGTATCTGGCGCCACAAGAAAACCACTACATTCGCCAAGTGCGGGTTGAGCGGCAAAGCGCTCACCTGGACAGAGATTAATTCCATGCCCAAGACTGACTGCACTGAATGTATAAGAGCTTTGATCAAAAGAGTTAAGCCTTGTATTTCTCACCATCAGGGCGACAGCTTTGGTTTGTTTTAAAATAAGCGGGTCACTCACTTGATTGACCTCTGTTCGATTATCAGCGCCATAAATTGCACGGTCCGGAGCAAATCCAAAACTTGTTGACGTCATGATTAAATTAAATGTGGATAAGACGATTAGTTTTTTTAACATACGAGGCCCTTTTGGTCGTTTAACGTGATTGGGAATACCTGAAACACGCCGCGCGATAAAACTACTTAACGTGCGCGCGACAAAATTACCCCAAATTTGAATGTTGGTGGGAATTTTTGAAATATTTACAATGCAAAAACAGCAATTTAGAGAATTGACTCTCAAAATACGCTTAGAGAATTGACTCTCAAATACCCTTAGAGAATTGACTCTCAAATACCCTTAGAGAATTGACTCTAGAATATCCATAATTTCTCTCACCCTTTCTTTGGCTTTAGGGTTTTTTGATTTCTCCAGTGGAGCAAGAAGCTTAAGGGCCCTTGAGATTTTAGCACGATGAGGGAGCCCTTTTTTCTTTGCATGGGCCTCGCGGATAATTTTATCCAGCTCGATAATTTTTGTTTTGGCGTCAAATTCGATCGTCTTCGTGAGTGTCTTAAAAGAGCTTGATCCGTCAGTTGTCAGCTCTAGCTCATTACTATCATCTCTGCTCAATTGTTCCATTAAATCGAATTTCTGCCATACTTTCTTCATTAATCATTCCTTTCCCCTGTATTGATTATTAATGAGAAAGTGGGTTTGCCCTATATTTTTCTTAACTTTGGACGATAAAGCTGTTAACTAGTTGAATTCTTTTAATACATTACTTCAACCATGGTGAGGATAAATCTTGGCACTGATAGATCCAGATGAAAAAGCACTGAAGATAAATTTAGATAAATATATCTATGGGTCATTTGCTGAAATTGGTGCTGGCCAAGAAGTCGCCAGACATTTTTTTCGCGTCGGAGCAGCTGCCGGAACTGTGGCAAAAACCATGAGCGCATATGATATGGCCATGAGTGATGCGATTTACGGAAAGGAGCGAAGTGGCCGCTACGTGTGTGAAAGTCGACTGAAAAAAATGCTTTCTCACGAGTATAAGCTTCTTGAAAATAGATTAACCAGCGAGCAATACGAGCAAGTTAAATTCTTTGTTTTTGCGAACACGGTAGCGGCAAAAGCTTATGGAAGTGACCGGCCAGGACATGGTTGGCTCGGGGTAAAATTTCAGCACGAAAAAGATAGTGCGCCAAGCTGGGTGCATTTACATGTTCACTTGTATGATAATCAAAACTACCTACAACAAGAAGTTCTCGGCCGCATTGGCGTTAATCTTATTTATGCTTGTTTTTATTATCTCGGAAAAAGAGAAAAGTTTATCGAATCTTTAATGGATGACTTAAATATTGAGCGCGTTGAAATTGATATGATTCGCGTAGAAGGTGAGGCCTTTCAAGATGAAGATCCGCGACTCTTTAATCTTGAATTAATTAAGCGGCAATATTCTCAAGCGGTCATGTTTGATGAGTCGGGAAAAGTTTGTCAGCCTAGTGAAGAGCTATACAAAAAAATGCCGCTTGTTTTACGGGGAAGTTTTAGGCCTCCTACATTTGTTAACTTTGATATGATGAAGCAAGGTCTTGCGGCGATTAAAGATAATACGCCAAAAACGGATCACAAAAAAATTGTCGTGCTTCCAGAAATTTCGATGGCCAAGTTTCTTGAGCGCGGAAAAGTAGAGAACGAGGATTTTCTCACCAGAGTTGATCTACTCAATGCGCTTGGGCAAAAAGTTTTAATTACAAACAAAGAAAGTTTTCACGAGCTTAATACTTATCTCATGGACTTAACTCGAGAGGAAGTGAGTTTTGTTGTGGGGGTCTATAACTTGCAGCAAATTTTTGATCCAAAAAGTTATAAGACACATGCTCACGGAGAGTTAATGGCCATTGGAGAGCTATTTTCGAAGCGAACTAAAATGTATGTTTATCCGGGGCGAGAGGAAGAAACAAAACAAATTCTTACTGCTGAGAATACAAAAATTAGTAACTGTCTTAATATGATTCGCGCTCAACTTTTAGAGCAAGGGAAATTAAAAAATATTCCTCATTATAATCCTCGCTACTTTACTATTTGGTCTAGAGAAGTCGTGAAGATGATCGAAAACTGCGAGAGTGGTTGGGAGAAAATGGTGCCCAAGCTCGTTGCAGATGCCGTGAAAAAGAAAAGTCTTTTTGGGCACTTTTGTAAGATTAAATAAATCTCATGAGGCTAAATTAAATAAATTCTAAGTGGGCAGGTTGACTTGCTCTTGAGAAGCCTTTTTCAGTTCATCAAAGACATGAAGCGTCTGTGTCGGAAAAGCAAAGTTAATTCCAAGATCATTACCGGCCTTTAGTACTTCCATCAAAAACTTGTGCTTTTGTTTTAACTCTTCACTCCAATCCGGCGTAATAAAAAATACGTAAACAAAAATGTTTAATGAAAAGTCTCCCATGGAATTAAAATATACATGGAAGTTATCTTGGCGCATTGACGAGTTTGAATGAACGATGTCGCGAATTTTTTGACAAAATTCTTCTAAAAGCTTTGGGTTTGTGTCGTACTGAA
>JAURQB010000183.1 GCA_030836365.1 Bdellovibrionota bacterium
TTGAAGCAATTTCTTCAACTCTAATCTCTAAAAAACCATCGTTATTAATATTATGAATAATTTCCTCAGCAATCGCTCGCTGAGATTTTGTTAAGTCCTCTATACCTAACTGTGAAAAAAAGTGATCGGCCAAAGAGGTGGACTCACTAACCATGTTTTCATAGTTTGGGGCTTCATCCGGATCTCTGGAAACCATAGATGGAGCGCTACCAGAGTTTGAATTAAAGTGCTCTACGTAGGAGCCCCAATCAAAATCGTCCTTATTAAAAATAGGCTCCTCATTAAATTCTTCTGCTTTTGCTTCCTTATTCTGGCCTTCAATAGTCTCACTTGCGTCGACTTTTTCTGAATTATCCGCACCAGACTCTTCAAGCATTGGGTTTTCTACCATCTGCTCAGAAATTACATTTTTCATTTCTAAATGAGTTAAGGTCAACATTTTAATAGCTTGCTGAAGCTGAGGGGTTATGACCAACCCTTGGGTTTGCTTTAAGCTCTGCGAAAGTTTAGGACTCATGGATAAAGACTCCCATTTTTATAGTCTAAATTGACTACCTAGATAAAACTTCCTTGCTTTTTCACTGTTTAATATTTCCTCTGGCGTTCCGTTCACCAAAAGTTCTCCACTGTTCATAATATAAGCCTCATCAACAATACCAAGTGTCTCTCTGACATTGTGATCAGTGATAAGTACTCCAATATTTTTTTCTTTCAGCCCTTTGATGACGGCCTGAATATCATTTACCGCTAACGGGTCAACACCAGCAAATGGTTCATCCAACAAGATGAATTTTGGATTTAAGGCAAGTGCACGTGCAATTTCTACTCGTCTTCTCTCCCCTCCAGATAGAGATGCGCCGCTGCTTTTTATAATATGTCCTAACCCAAATTCCTCAATTAATTTTTCCACTCGTAATTTTTTTTCACTTTTAGAAATATTAAAATTTTCTACGACACAGAAAATATTTTCCCAAACACTTAGTTCTCTAAAAATAGAGGCTTCTTGTGGCAGATAGCCAACTCCTCGAAGTGCCCGTTGATGAATAGGCTCCATCGTAATGTTTTGTTCTCCTAAAAGAATCTCGCCCTGATCTGCTTTAACTAACCCAACCATCATATAGAACGATGTCGTTTTCCCTGCACCATTAGGCCCAAGAAGACCAACAATTTGAGATTGCTTCACTTGAAGGCTGACATTATTGACAACTTTTCTTCCAGAGTAAGCTTTAATGAGGCCTTGTGCTTTTAAAGAAAAATCATTTGCCATTAATCATTCCTATTTTTAAGTCTAAACTGAGAATTCGTATTAATTATCTCAATCATTTCTTGATCTTCTCTGATAATCATCTGGTTACCTTTAATAATATCTCCCTCTTGCTCGACTTGTGGAAATCCACTCAAGATCAGTTTTTCTTCATCTGAGAATCCTTCAACTTTTTCAGAAAAACTATTTCTTTTAATTACCTTTCCCTGAGCATTGACAAATTCATCTCTCAACTTTACATCGTCACTCATCGAGAAATATTTGACCCTTGAAGTCTGATTATTAAGCCAAATATTTCCTCTAAGTCCGCTAATTTGAGACTTGGCCCGATTGATAAAGGCATTTCCCTCAAGAAATATTATTTTATCCACATTGTTGTAGGTCAATAAATCTGATTTAAAAGAAATATTACTGAACGCTTGCTTGTCACGCCCCTTAATTTCGCCGTTAACAACTCCAAGATATCTTAACTCTTTTTTGGCGTCTTCGACGAACAGTTTTTGAGCACGAATACTTACTTTTCTCACTCCCTCGTCTATGTCACTCTTTACATTTCCTGTTGCAATCGCTGAGTTTTTCTGAAGATTAACACTAAGGTCACGAGACGTTGTTTTCATTCCGTCACTTGTCAAAATAACGTTATCAGAAACTACTAAATTACCTTTATCCTTAGTTAAAATACCTTGGTCTCCCTCGAATGAAACTTTTTGATCGGAGCCAAAAGATCCTTTAGGGGCATTAAAATAAACTTTTTTTTCATTAATTCGATCGACTAGTTTTTGCGAGAATACATTAAAATTATTCGCATCAGGTTTATAAGTACTAATGAAAGAATTAATAAAAAAACTTCCCGACGCACTTTTCTGTTTAGGGCCTCCTGTCAGTGAAGTCAGATTCATCGAGTCAAATACAGTCGTAAAACCGAATATTATGGCAAGTCCCAGATAAAAAATATGCACAAGTCCCAGGCGCACCGCACAACCCTCGTTATTTTTATTCATTCACAAAGAATCATTTTACGATAAAAAATCCTTCATGTTATCTTTACACCTTTAAAATTTTACCTATTGAGGCCAGTTATGTCTTTAAATACCTTAGATAAAATCTATCAAAGTGGAACAAAATTAACCCCGATGATGGCCCAATACTATGAGATAAAAAAACAGCATGCAGATGATATTGTTTTTTTTCGTATGGGTGATTTTTACGAAGTATTTTTTGAGGATGCAAAAGCTGTTTCAAAAATTTTGAATATTGCGCTCACTCATAGAGGAAAACTTGGAGATACTCCTGTCCCGATGGCCGGAATTCCCCACCACGCTGCCAATAATTATATTGATAAAATTACTGAAGCAGGCCTGAGAGTTGCCGTCTGCGAGCAGGTGCAAAATCCAAAAGATGCCGTTGGCATTGTCAAAAGGGCGGTCACTCAAGTTGTTAGTCCAGGCCTTCCTTATGATCTTTCCAAAGTAACAGATACAGAGACATTTTATATTTGCTCCATCTATAAAAAAGGAAGTACCTACTTTTTAACTTTCATGGATTACTCGACAGGTGATTTCTTTGGTCAAACTTGCTCGTCAGAAAAAGCAACAATTGATCTATGTCAAAAGTATGGAACAAAAGAAATTATCTCTTACCCTGGCCAGTTTCCCATAGGAGGCGAATTAAATGAGTTCATCAATAATCAAAACATCTTGAAATCTATTATTGCTCAGGATTATTTTATTGAAAAAAATACCAAGGCGACTCTTGAAAAATTTATTCCCAATTATAAGCAAGATCAGATCATTCGAGATTTTCCGCAAATTCTATCTCCTCTTTCTGCTTTATGCAGCTTCGTTGAACTGACTCAAAAACCCGAAAAAATAAAACACCTCTCTTCTTTCAGATTAAATGACTCTGGAGATAGATTATATATTTCAAGCAAAACTCTAACAGGTCTTGAAATCCTCCCCTCTAAAACAAAGGGCCAAAATTATTCTTTGTATGATTTCATGAGAAAAACAAAAACTCCTATGGGTTCAAGAGAATTACGAAATGCCTTCTCCAGTGCTTTTACGGCCAAGAATGAAATCATCAATAGACAAAACTTTGTGCAATACTTAATGGATAATCACTCCTCACTTGAATCTATTGAGGAGTCATTGGATCAGATACGTGATATTGACCGTATTCTCACTAAAATTTCAACAAACAAGTATATCCCGCAAGATCTAATTAATTTATCTAATTCTCTCGAGCAATTTTACGAAGTAAAAAAAGTATTACAAAATGCACCTAGCGAGTTAAAAAATATTGTTTTTCCCTCATCCTCTAGCAAAACAAGCAATGATGAAATCACTTCATTAATCGAGGAAATCAAAAAATCCATTAATCCTGAGCTTAGCGCCTCTCTTGAAAAAAGAAACCTGATTCTTCAAGGGGTGAGTAAAGAGCGAGATCATCTATATGAGCTTTATAATAATTCCGCAAAAAAGTTTGATGACTTAGAACAAAAGTATCTGAATGAAACAGGCATTCCAAAAATTAAGATAAAACAAAATAATATCCACGGACGCTTTATCGAAATTAGTAAAATTCATAGTGATAAAGTTCCTGATTATTTTAATAGACGCCAAACTCTTGTCCAGTCTGAGCGCTACGTAACAGAAGAATTAAATCAACTTGAATCTGAATGCTTAGCGGCCGGTGAAGAACTAAAAAAGATTGAGCAAGCAATGGTTGAGGCCATCATTAAACAAATAATCGAACTCAATGGCGAAATAAAAAATATCAGTAATTGCATCTCTCAATTAGATATCTTTCATGCCTTTGCTTTAGTGGCCAATATCGAAGGATGGTGTCGGCCTAAAATTAGTGAAGATAAGTTTGACCTAATTGGTGGATGGCATCCACTAATAAAAAAGTCAGTCAAAGACTCTTTTGTCCCCCATGATTTGACCTTGGATAAAAATGCTTTTTTTGGATTAATCACTGGACCAAACATGGCCGGAAAAACAACTGTGATGAGAGAGATTGCGATTATTCAACTTCTCGCTCAAATGGGTTCTTATGTTCCTGCTAAAGAGGCAACAGTTACGATCTCTGATAAAATTTTTAGTCGACTTGGAGCAAGTGATAACATTCAAGAAGGTCAGTCGACGTTCATGGTAGAGATGTCTGAGACCGCAGAAGTTATTCGCCATGCGACTCACCAGTCTCTTATTCTTCTTGACGAAATAGGCCGAGGAACTTCCACTTATGATGGTCTAAGTATTGCTTGGAGCTTAGTTGAATATTTAGTCAAAAAAATTAAAGCCAAAACCCTATTTGCGACTCATTATCATGAGTTAATTGAATTAGTAGAAGGTTTAGAAGGGGCAAAAAACCTGACGGTTGAGGCGAAAAGTGAAGGAGATGATGTTCAGTTTTTATATCGATTGATTGAACAAGGCGCGAATCAAAGTTACGGGATTTATGTGGCAAAGCTCGCTGGAATTCCAAAAGTTATTTTAAATCGAGCAAAATCAAAGCTCTCCCAACTTGAATCTGATACGCTCAGTACTACAGATCAATTAAGTTTATGGGAACAAACTCAATCACCAAAAGAAGAAATAATTAATGACTCATCGATTAATCATGAGGAAATGCTACTGCAAGAGGAACTAAGTGAGATTAATTTAAATCACTTCACACCAATGCAGGCTTTTGAAATGCTTAAAAACTGGAAAGATAGAACTGAAAACATCCATCACTGATAAGAAACTAAAATATACATCATTGATAAAAAAATAAAATATATGTAATCAAACGCAACTAAGCTCCGATCAGTGAGAGTATGCGTTTGAAAAATCGATTTTATCTATTTAGAAACTATTTAATGAAAAGGACTGCAGCCTACCTAATTGACTATGTCATTGTTCTTGTCATTTCTGAACTGGTCAGCCTTTACATTCTGGGCTCTCTTGTTAGGTTCGAAGGACCTAGTTTCGCTATCTCATTGGATTTTTGGCCAGTGGCCACAAAAGTGCAATATATTCTCACTTACGTCAGTTATTTTATCACTTGCTTTTACCTCTATCGCGGACAAACGATTGGATTAAAAATCTTTTCTCTTCAAGTAAAACAAAAAGGTTTTAACCGACGGGAATTAAGCTTTATTTCTTGCCTCAACCGCTCAATGGCAAACTATATTTCTCAAGAGCTTTATTGTATTCCGTTTCTTTTGTGCTTAATAAATTTAGAAAACAAATCTTTTGGCGACTCTGCCAGCAACTCTCAGGTAATGTTTTACTCAAGCTTTGAAAATATCATGGGACCTGAAAAAGGTCCCGTCGATCTTAAAATTGCTGCCTAATCTTTTTTGATTACACTCATTCCCAATTCTTGAAATTGGCCATCAACGGGTTGACTAGGACAATCAGACATTAAATCACTCGCCGAAGTTGTTTTTGGAAAAGCCACGACGTCTTTTATATTATCTGACTTGGCCAGTAGCATAATGATACGATCTAATCCGAAAGCAATTCCACCATGAGGAGGAGTTCCATATTTTAATGCTTCGATAAAAAAGCCAAACTTCTCTTTTGCTTCCTCTGGAGATAAACCAAGTAGTTCAAACATTCTTTCCTGAATTTTGGGATCATAGATTCTAAGTGAGCCACTGGCCAATTCATATCCGTTACAAACAACATCGTAACAGTCGGCCGTCATCTCTTTTAACTCTTCAGGCTTACCAGTTAAGAATGCCTCCAAATTTTCTTTGGATGGCATGGTAAATGGATGATGCATCGGAATTAGTTGCTTTGTTTCTTCATCCCAGTCAAATAGTGGAAAGTTATCTACCCATAAAAATTTATAAGCATCCTCATGCATCTGATATTTAATACCGAGGTGACGTCTAACAGCGTCCATACAAGCATGTGCTCGCGAAGAATCTTGGTCTGCACTAAAAAGCCAAATACCATTAGAAGATTCTTGATGCTCCATAAAATGACTGAGCATTTCAGGAGAGATAAATTTAGAAATTCCTCCGCTAACCTCACCATCATTTACTTTAAAAAATGCAACGCCTTTACCGCCATAAGGTTTTACAACATTGACAAGCCCATCAATGTCTTTTCGACTCATCTCTCCCGTTGTGCTTGGTAAGAAGATACCCTTAATTAAGCCACCCTCTTGAGCAATTGATTTAAAAACTGAAAAGTCGCTGTTTAAAAACAATTGAGTAAAGTTTTGATGGATTAATCCAAACCTTGTGTCTGGTTTATCCGTTCCATAAAGATCGTAACATTCTTTATAGCTTATGGTTTGAAAATCAATTTGATCTTCATCAATGGCAAATACACTAGACATCAACATACGTGATAAATTTTTAATAAACTCAAGCTCGCAAAAACTTACCTCAATATCAATTTGAGTAAATTCTGGCTGCCGATCAATTCGGAGATCTTCATCTCTAAAGCATTTCGCGATTTGAAAGTAGCGATCAGTTCCCCCAATCATTAAAAGCTGCTTTAAGGTTTGTGGTGACTGAGGAAGTGCGTATACTTTTCCAGGATGAACACGACTAGGAACGAGATAATCTCTCGCACCCTCCGGCGTACTTTTGTAAAGTATAGGTGTTTCCACCTCAATAAAATTTTCATTTAACAATGCTTTTCTAGCTCGCGAAGATACATCACTTCGTAGTTTTAATATATTTTGTAATCGGTTTGTTCGAAGGTCCAAATATCGATATTTCAACCTCAGATCCTCCGTTGCTTCTTTTGGAGAATTAGGAATAAAAGGTAATTCATGACGGTCACAAGCAGATAAAACAGTGATACTTTTAACAACTAATTCAATTGCACCTGTTTTCATTTCAGGGTTAACCGCAGATTCAGGTCTTGGGCCAATAACACCTTCGGCCTTAATTACTGTTTCATGAGAGAATTCTTTAAAAACACCCTCATCACCACCATTTTTTAAATAATCCTCAAAACTTAGTTGAATAAGACCTGACTTATCTCTTAAATCGACAAAATGAAGTCCACCAAGATCACGGTATTTATTAATCCACCCACAAAGTGTTACTTCTTTTCCAAGGTCGTTTTTATCTAAAACGCCACACTCAGATGATCTCATCAACCCTTTGATTCGACTTGTCATAATTTTTCCCCTCAACTAAAATTAAAA
>JAURQB010000184.1 GCA_030836365.1 Bdellovibrionota bacterium
TAAAAAAAATAAAATCTGATTTGCCTAAATATAGAATATCCCTTGTTTTAAGTGACTCTATCAATTTAGATATTAATGATGATGCTAATGAGTATTTTGATATAGTTTATACAAACCATGAATTAGATGATGCTTTGTCTGAAGCCTCCTTGTGCGTTTCTGCCTCCGGTACAGTGAATCTAAACTGTGCCTTTTATAAAATTCCTACCATTGTTTGTTATGACACAAGTTTAATTAACTTTTTCATCGTTAGGGACTTAATTAATTATCAAGGGTTTGCTAGTTTAGTGAATATAATATCGGAGAAAGAGATTTTTCCAGAGTTGCTTCAAGGTAAGTTTAATGCAAATAACTTACATCATTCGATAATGAATTTAATTAAAAGTTGTGAGCTTCAAAATAAAATAAAGATCGATCTTGATAACCTAACTCGGTTTTTTGCAGAAGGAGAGAGTCAGCCGGGTAGAGTCATTGAGGAGGTAGTGCTAAATGAAAAGTAGTTTTTTTCAAAAATTACTTATAGTTTTGATGCCTTTGTCAGTTGTCGTGAGACTCGTCTACCGTATTCGTCGATACCTTTTTGTTATTGATCATTATAAATCAGTTAGGTTTAAACCTCGGACAGTTTCAGTGGGAAATGTGACTATGGGGGGAACTGGTAAAACACCTTTTTTGAAGTGGTTGTTACGCCAAGTTAATTGCGACTTAGAAGTTTTAGTCTCTAGTCGAGGGTATCGTTCAAATAGTGAAAGTAATGAGAAATTTATATCAGTGGATTCAAAAAGAAATGAAAAAATGGCGAGTGAGAGTTACTCTGCTAAAGAAATTGGAGATGAAAACATTGAACTACTGAGTTGTCTAAAAGCAGGTGGTTTAGCAGTCGGAAAAAAGAGAACCTCTATTATTCGCAAAGCTTTGTGGTGCAAAAGATTTGATCTCATTTTGCTTGATGATGGTTTTCAGCACTTGCAAATTAATCGTGATTTTAACATAGTTTTATTTAATTCTATAATGGATACAAGTTTGTTGCGAGTATTTCCAGCGGGAACACTAAGAGAAGGGTTGGCTTCTCTCTATTCTGCTGACCTCGTAATTTATACGAACTGTTTATCCGAAAAGATCTCTCATGAGGAATCATTGCTTCGATCAAGAGTGAAGCCTTATCTCTCAAAGTACGCAGTTGAGTTTCGTTCTAAAACAATTCTAAAACAAGTTGTTGATGTTAAAAGCGGTCAGGAAATGAAAGATTTTAATGGCCAACCATTTGTTCTCGTCAGTGCAATCGCTTCTCCTAGAAAATTCCGTCAATTAGTGGAGTCTGAGCAAGTTAATGTTTTAGATCATATGTCTTTTCCTGATCATCATTTTTTTAATCTAAAGGATTACGAGCGAATAAATGAAGCAATTAAACAATACAATGCTCCAGTGTTGCTGACTCGTAAGGATGTCGCTAAATTTGATTGTAATATGGTTGAAGGAAGTGTTTTTGTTTGTGATGTTGAAATATCATTTTTTGGAAAAGAACAACTAGTGTTAGACCTGGTCTTAGGAGATTAAAATGGGAAATGTAGTTCTAATTATGTTTCTTTTTATTGTCGGTTGCAGCTCTTATAAAATTGCTGAAAGAGATAAAGAAAGCCTTGAAAATGAGTTAATGCAAAAAGTTGAAAATAAAGAAAAAAGTGAATTAAGTAAAAGTGAGAAAGTTTTCTCTCCCATAGTGGAGGTAAAGAAAATAAATAAAAGTTATCCGCCGAAGGTTGCAGTTTCTGAGTCGCCAGTCGTAAGCCAAAAAAGAGACAAAAAATTAGAGGTAGGGAAAGTAAATGGCAAGGGTAAGAGTATGCCATCTCTCTCAAGTGTCAAAGAAGAAAAAATAGCGTCACCTTATCTAAGTGAAGTAGAAGATCAAATTAAAGAAAAATTTATCCATCGCTACAATGTTAGTTTGCTCGGCGTTGTAATGGGACAACTCGATCGTTTTTCCCAAACGATAAATTCAAAAGATTTTATTCTTGGTGGTAAACTAAAAAATAGGTCATTCTATAAATACCTTTATTCAATAGATGATTCTCTAATAACGACGATGGACAAAGAAAGCCTCTTTCCCAAATTAGTGAATCTTGAAAAAAATGAAAATGGATCCTCCGCAGTGAGTGTTCAGAAGGTCGTTGGAGATAAAATTTATTTTTTTGAAAATGTTTTAAAAAAAGGACGTAAATCTTCCAAGGAGAGAGTCGTCGATTTTGCTGGCCATTATTTTGATCCTCTGTTGTTTTTAAGATTTATTGAAGTTTCTGATGTCGGCCGAATTAAAAATGAAATGTTTCCTATTGTATTTCGAGGAAAGCTTTATCATATGAAAGTGAAAAAGATTGAAGACGTTGAAAAAAAATATAATGGTAAAAAAGCTATTCTCGAGCGTATATCATTTGATACCTTTAGGAATGGTAAACTGAAAACAGATCAAAAAATTACAATTGAAAAATTTAAAGAAGGTAATACCACGATATTCAGTCTTGAGGGAAAAATGAAAGTAGGGGTTTTGTATGGGGAGCTCGTTGAGTAATAAAAACCATATTAGAAGTCTTCATATTATAGGTAGGCATCTAAGTTTCTCCTCTCATATATTTGCATTGAAGAGGGTTCAGTATTTGAATGATTTTCAACAAAATTGTGCGTCTACAATTTTGATGAATGATTCAAAATTTAACACTCATCATTTTTTTTATCGCGCTTTTACTTTTTGGAAAAATAGAGTTGATTTCAGAGAAAAGATTCAAGGTGGTATAAATCTAATACATGTCTACGATATTATCGATCTGATACTCCTTTTGATTGTTATGCCGTTTGGGAAAAACATTGCAGTTTGCTTGAGTAGTTATGACATAAAAATAAATAAGTTGTTAGAAGTTATCTTGAAAATTCTCGTCAAGAGAACGGATCATTTTTTTGTCTCAAGTCGTTTTGTTACTGACCAGTTCTGGTCGGCGTATGATATTCCCCCATCACGTGTTACCGTTCTGGCAATCACTAAATATCTAGAGCGAAAAGATATCAAGCTATTGGATGGTCCTAGTTATGAATTGACTAAAGCGACTAAAAAAATAATTAAGGTTGGCTTGTTTATTGCGGACACGAAAGAATTAGGGCCGTTCTCCAGATTTAAACATTTATTAGAGAAGTTTTTAACTGATGAAGGTTCTCATGCTGAAATATACCTTGTAAAAAATGACATTAATGAAAGCTTTTTACCAGATAAAGTAAATGGCGATTGTGTTCAAACATCTATTGTTTCAGATGATATCGATTTACTCAATTTAGATTTTTGGGTCGTTCTTTCGGCAAAGTTTCCATGTCCGTATATAAATGATGCTCTTAAAATTGGTTCTCTGCTTATTGCTCCATCTACTCATTACACATCAGAACTCGAAAGGATTTTAGGAGATCGATTATCCACTTATAAACCTAACGAAGTTTCGTCCGCAGTTAAAAAGCTAATAAGTCTGTCTGATAAAATAATTTCAGGTACTTATGAGAGAAAAGTGTTCAGTAGTAGTTCTTGGGAACATGAAAGAAGTTATCTTCTGGAAGGTTATGAAAAAGCCATTAGGCGACGAGAAAACTTATCTCGAATTTCTTAGTCTTTGACATTGACGAACCACAGCAACTTTTCTAATCTTCAGAAATCCTGATTTCAAGCCTCAGTAGAGGAAGTTTTAGGGCCAAGTGTTTGCTTGGAAATAAACCGTTTTATCTGCAAAATGTAGGTAGGACACAAAGGAGTACTTTATGACTGATAAAGTTACTTACAAATGGATGGAGAGCTACGATGTAGTTTTCGGAGAAGATCAAGACGAGGCTGCGAAGTCAGAGTTTGGTCAACTGCTTGATTCAGAAGAGTCAAAACAATTTACGGAAGGTGAAGTTTTCAAAGGGAAAATCATCTCAATTGGACAAGATTATGTAATGGTCGACATCGGCTATAAGCAAGAAGGTCTTGTTTCAGTTAAGGAATTTTTAAACTTTGATGGTTCTCTTAAAGTAGAAGAAGGTCAAGAGATTGAAGTTTATCTAGAAAAATTAGAAAGCTCTATGGGCAACCTAATTCTTTCTAAAGACAAAGCTGAAATCCTAAAAGCTTGGGATAAAATTTCTGAAGCTTGTGAGCAAGGAACACCAATCGAAGGAACAGTTGTTTCTAAGGTTAAAGGTGGTCTTTCTGTCGATATCGGCGTTAAGGCATTCCTACCAGGTTCTCAAATCGATCTTCGCCCAACTCGTTTTCTTGATAAGTACATCGGGAAAAAGTTTGAGTTTAAAGTTATTAAATTCAACAAAAAGAGAGGGAACATTGTTCTTTCAAGAAGAGCAATTCTTCAAGAAGAGCGTGGCAAGATGAGAGGAGAAATCCTTGATCAAATCCAAGAAGGAATGATCGTTAAAGGTGTTGTTAAAAACATCACTGACTACGGTGCATTTATTGATCTTGGTGGTATTGATGGTCTACTACACATTACAGATATGTCATGGGGTAGAGTTAAGCATCCATCTAATATCCTTAATCTTGGTGATGAGATTGAAGTTAAAATTCTTAAATTTGACCAAGAAAAAGAAAGAGTATCTCTTGGACTTAAGCAAGTTCAGCCTAACCCTTGGGAAAATGCTCAAAACAACTATTTTGTTGGAACTAAAGTTTCTGGTGAAATCGTTTCAGTTAAAGACTACGGTGTATTCGTAGAACTAGCTGACGGAATTGAAGGCCTAATTCACGTAAGTGAAATGAGCTGGACAGGAAAAATCAAAAATCCTGCGAAGCACTTCAATGCTGGTGAAACACTTGAGGCAGTTGTTCTTGACGTTGATGTTGAAAACAAGAGAATTTCTCTTGGCTTAAAACAACTTCAAGAAAACCCATGGGATGATATCATCGAGCGCTTTCCTCTAAATAAAAAGGTTAAAGGT
Organism: Bdellovibrionota bacterium; assembly: GCA_030836365.1. GTDB lineage: Bacteria > Bdellovibrionota > Bacteriovoracia > Bacteriovoracales > Bacteriovoracaceae > UBA1511. The sequence goes on from JAURQB010000184.1 coordinate 4,966, forward strand.
ACAATTAAGTCTGTTGTAGATTTTGGTGTATTTGTTGACCTTGGAGAAGAAGTAGACGCGTTGATTCACGTTTCTGATATTTCTTGGACAAAGAAAAACATTGAACTTAATAAAGAATTCCTAGTCGGAAACGGTATTGAGGCAATGGTTATTTCTGTTGATAAAGAAAACCAAAAATTCTGTCTAGGTCTTAAGCAATTAGAAGAAGATCCTTGGAAGAAAATTGAGCAACGTCTTCCAGTTGGAAGTGTTGTTGAAGCTGAAGTTGTTCGTGTAACTGACTTTGGTGCGTTCGTTGAGCTTGAAACTGGTATCGAAGGACTTGTTCATATTTCTGAACTA
>JAURQB010000185.1 GCA_030836365.1 Bdellovibrionota bacterium
AACGAAAAATATCATCTATTATTGATAACCCAAAGCCTTCGGAATAGCCGTTATTGATAACCCAAAGCCTTCGGAATAATTTGAAACACTATTGTCTAACTTCTGGCGTTTGGACTTCATCAGTAACATGATCACTTTTTTCATTTAATATTTTTTCACGTTTTGAAAGGAGGAACTTATCGATTAAGTCTCTAAATGATTCTCTCTCCCGTAGAAAATTAAAGTGTTTATCAAATTCAACTCGCTCCCAATTGTTGTAATTGTATTTAAATGCCTCATTAAGATAGAAAAAAACATAGTTGTCGTTTTCATGATGCCCGTAATGCCGGGCCATCTGGTAGCAGCCTTCGGCTTGTCCATACTTGCAGGCCAAGCGTAGTGACTCAAGCGCCTTAATTAAATTCTCTTCTTTAAAATAAATAAAACCAAGGTTGTAGCACCCAAGTTCATTTTTCAATGCACAAGATCGATGAAAATAATATTTTGCCAAACCATTATTTCCTTCTTTAAAAAATAACTCTCCCAGCCTCACGCAACCATAATCTCCTCGCAGGTCACAGGCATGCCCATAGGTCTCATGTTGAAACTCTTTCGTTTCATCATCTCCCTCAATGTAATTTAGCTCCGCCAAAGCGAAACAGGCAGGGCCGAATTTATACCGACATCCTTTTTGAAAGAAGTCTCTGGCCGAGGGAATTTTTTTTCTATCATTTTCTATATTTCCGGCACCGTAGCAACCTTTTCCATAATCGAGATTACAAGCAATTTCAAAAAACTTAAACGCGCCTTGCTCGTTTTCTTCCTGAATCATTTTCGCGGCCACATCAATGCAGCTCTTAGGGTGTCCTGTTAGACACTTGTTTACCTCTTGATCTGTTTTAGATGGCCTTTCAGAGAAAAAATAAGCCGTTCGTTTCGGCCGATAATGATGATTTAATAATTCGGGGTCTAGCCCTTGCATCAAACTACAGCTACAGACAATCAAATACACAAATATCAATTGAATAAATAAATAACGATGATGATTCATCCCTTTATTATAATATAAATCTTATTTTTATCTATGCCGAAATAATGTCGCTAGATTCCCAATCAATGAGCTTTATTTCTTTTACCTGTACTGTTATCGCGCCCATTTCTGACAACACTGCTCCCCTAATCAAGTAATTCTTTTGCTCATACAAGATATCTGCATATAGATAATACTCATTAGGAAAAAACACCGTCTCATAGATTCCCTTCGGATCACTAAAAGAGCAAAAACACATGGTCTCTTTCTTTTTCGTACGTGTTTTTTTGATCGTTACAAATGAGCCAAATAAAATAATTTCTCTATTTAAGTAATCTGGAATTTCACTGCTCAATTGCAGGTTTTGAGATTTTTTTAAATGCTCAAACAACGCCCATTGCGGAAAAGTAATAAAACCTCCTAAGCTTTCTTGTTCCCATTTGATGACTTGTTTTTTTTCATAAGAACGATATGCAGGAGAGTTGACCATCACATCGCCACAAGGTTTTTTGTGCTCAATAGTAGGGAGATGGCCACCAGTATAGTAAAAATAAATTCCCCACATCAATTCTATCCACTCTTTTTCTGGAGCAAGTTGGTTAAGGCAACGAGCTCGGCAAAGCTTTTTTGCATCAGTAAAAGATATTTGCGTCCGCTGAAAAAAATCCTCTAAAGAAACAAAGTGTCCGTCTTCTCTTGCTTTAAATACTTTTTCTAATGTTTTTTTGGGAATTCCCTTAATTTGTATCAGCCCCACTCGGATTCCCGCCCCCTCTGCACAGTAATGATACTCACTTGATTGGACACAGGGAGGAAGCACTTTTAGGCCCATTCGACGAACTTCATCTAAGTAAGCCTCGACGGTGTAATAGCCTCCCTGATTAGAAACAACACTTGCCATAAACTCGGCCGGATAGTGAGACTTTAAATAACAAGATTTAAAAGAAACAAGGCAATAACTAGCGCTATGGGCCTTACAAAATGAGTAGCCGGCAAAGCTTTGTATCATTTGCCAAATTTTCTCCGTCACTTCATCACTTACTCTATTTTTTCTTGCTCCTTGAAAAAATCGCTCCTTAAAATACGCAAGCTTTTTCTCTTTATGCTTCTTTCCTAAAACTTTTCTCAACTCATTTCCTTCTTGGGAGGAAAAATCACTCAGGGCCATGGCGACAAGATTAACGTGCTCTTGATAAATCATGAGTCCAAAACTCTCTCTTAACACTTCCTCGATCAAGGGGTGTAATGGTTTCCATTTTCCTCCACGAAGTCGCCTGACAAATTCGTTGGCCATTTTATTGGCCGCAGGTCTAATAATGGAGCCTGCAATTACACCGTGTTCAAACTCCGCGCTTTGCATTTTCTTTAAAAATAATCGTGTTCCTGGAGACTCAATATAAAACACCCCCATGGTATGGCCGGAACAAATAAGTGCTTCAACTTTTTGATCGCCAATCGGCTGAAGGCGATCATAATGAAGAACTGTCTTTTGAGTGTTAAAGTTAACCGCTTCAATGGTGTCCCTTATCACCGCGAGTGAACGATTACCAAGTAAATCAATTTTTACTAAACCACTCATTTCGGCTTGATCCTTTTCCCATTGAATAACGGGGTAGCCCTTTGGGAGAGTCTGTACTGGCGCATAGTTTGTGATATCTTTTGGTGTGATCACAACACCACCGCAATGAACGCTAAGGTGATGAAGACAGCCAACAAGCTTTAGTCCATGATGAACAATCATTTTCCACTTACTACTGAGTCGATCTAAATCCATTTGATGAAGCCGATCTAAAACATGGGATATTTCTTGATCTCCTACCCCATAGGTTTTTGCGACTTCGCGAATAGCCTGCCTTTCTCGTAAAAAATTATGGTTAGCCACAAACGCGGCATGGCCGTGATAAAGCTCGAAGACATAATCAAATATTTCATCTCGCTCATCCCAGGGAAAATCAATATCAATATCTGGAGGATCCATTCGCTCTCGATTTAAAAACCGATCAAAAAACAAGTGATGCTCTAATGGCTCAACGTGAGTAATTCCTAAGAGGTAGCAGACGATGCTAGATGCACCACTGCCTCGTCCGCAATTAATTTGAGATTGAGCAACAATATCAGCGACAACGAGAAAATAGCTACAGAAGCCTTTTTCTCGAATAACTTCAAACTCAAAACTTAAGCGCGCACGTACTTGCTCCAACAATTTTTCGCACGCACCTTGATAGCGAAGGCCAATTCCATCAATGCATTTTTCCCAAAGTAGGTTTTCAGCATCACGATTCTCCAATCCATTAAAACTCGGAAATATCAATGGCGCAGAAAAGTCAGTTACCTGGCAACTCTGGGCAACTTTTATCGTGTTGCTGCAGGCTTCTGGGTACAAATGAAAATCTCTTTCCATCTTCTCTTTGGTTGGGAGATAACAAAACCTCTCTAAAAGATTCGCATATTCTATTTCACTGTAGCGACGATTTTCTTTTATCGCTCGAAGTAATCGATAGAAATAAAAATCATCCGAACGAACCATTCGAGTTCGATATGTTCCAAGTAATGGAACTCCTTTTTTTTGCATATTTTTAACCTGCCGATCTTGATAAAAACCTGGCGTCAGTTCAAAAAAAATATTCTGATTTAATCCATTAATTACTTCCTCATCATCCGTCATTGTCACAACTGACGTTTGATAATGAGAAAGCTCTTTTATCATTAGTTTTTTTGATGGAGATTGATGATGATAACTAATCAGATGATAAAGCGAAGATAGCCCTGATTTTCCCATCGCTAAAGAAGTAAAATAATATTCATCACCAAAAAAAGCACAACCAACAATAGGCCGAATATTATTTTCCTGACATAGTTCAATAAAATTCATCGCTCCATACACTCCATTGGAGTCAGTTAAGCACAAGTACGGCCATGCATTTTTTTTAGCAATCTCGATCCATTCTTGAAGTGTAATTAGACCATCTAAGGGCGAATATCTTGAGTGATTATGCAAGTGAACAAACATCATGTGCCGGGTTTTATTGTTTGGAGTTTGTCGCTAAAGCTTAAAATTTTCCCAGGAAATTTTTCCTCAATAGCAAAAATCTTTTTATCCAATGAAGCTTTTTTACTTTCAAATAGAGATAATTGAACCCCTAGTTTCTCTATCTGTTTAAATTCTACTTGAATCCATTTGATGGCCAACCGCCTCTCCCCTATTTTTTCCATAATAGATAGAAGGCTCCTTTCGATTTGTTCTTTTTGATAGAGATGGCTTTTTTGTTTTAAACTAAATGTTTTAAACTCACCTGTTGTGTATTTTAAAGAAATGCCACAGGAATCTGCGACTCTTTGTTTTAACTGTAACTGGTGAAAACCTTTATCGATCAATTCATTTATAGTGCCAAAAATAAGACGACAATTATTGGTTTCTTCTGGAAAATCTGCATCAAAAAACAACGACTCTTTTTTTTCAACAGAAACAACCGGCCGTCGGTCGATACCGTGGGCAAACTCATGTAAAACCTGTCCCATTTTCCCAAACGCCACTTCTAGATGATTTTTTGATAAACGCTGCAAGTCCTCAATGAACATTAAGTTTAAATCATCTAAAACTTCCCAGCGTCCAACACGTTGGCGCTGGTTAATTTCCGCAATAATGGGTAAAAACTCAATTGGAAGTGGCGCCAAAAAACTTTTTACCTGTGAGGGATTAATAAAACACATGTGCTCACTAGAGCTCGACTTTAAGCTTTTCGCCGCAATTTTTGAAACGAGCTTATTGCATGAAATTCCAATATCTGGATCAAGCGAATAGCGAAATTGAAGCTTTTCGCGAAGTCGGCCATGAAACTTATCGACTCGTCCGTGAATAGTTTCCATTCCGGTGTAATCGATAAACCCTTTTCCCATTTTATCCCGTTCAAAAACGGGAATGAGTTGTTGAATATCCGCTTCTAATTGATTGGCCACTCGTAAGTACATTTCTTCTCTCGCCGGAATAATCGCTAAATCAGAACAGATTAATTTGGCCTGAGACAACAACATTCCCTTGGCCACTCCCGCTTGTTTTGCCAAAGGCGAGCACTCTGAAACTCTAGACTCTTTAGCAAAAGGAGAGGCCAAGACAACCGGGCGATCACGAAGTGTTGGGTTTAGTTGGTTTTCAATGGCAAGGGAAAAAGAAGGAATGTTTAAATAGCTAACCAAACGGCCAGCGTTTTCGCTGCTTAACGTTGTTGCTAAATGGTCATGTTTGATCGCTCCCATTACTTGGCCCTCTCAATTTGTAGTTTGTCTTATTATGCGTAAGTTTTACGTAAGTTCAAGCGTAAAATTTATTCATCATTAAAAAATCTGAAGTATTAAATATTTACGCATTACTAGACAGCGCATTAATTCAGCTATAAATGAGTGGCAGAGATTAATACCTCAGGAGTAACCAATGAAAACGATCTGTTTTTTAATGTTAATTTTTTGCACCACTACTTACGCAACTAATCGCCCTAGTACACAGGAGCAACTAGCGAACTTTATCAAGGCGAATAAAGAAAAGGTTCTCGCTATAGCAAAAGAGAAATATGAATATACTTATTATTCGTTTCCTATTGAGGCTAAAAATTGTGTCGCCAAAAAATCCCCTATCGGCCCAGTGGGAATGTGCTTAGTAACAGCGCTTGCAAATGAGGAAAGTGTGATTGCCTATTTTTCTGTGAATGTCACAAGTGACTATTCAGGAGCTGGCGACACAGAAAGAAAATTCTCGATCACGTTAATTGATTACGAGCTTTAAAACAAAGACTCATCAACAGCTCATCAAATCATCAACATCAATCACTTAAAACAAAAAAGATGGTTCATTTTCTTTGATAATTTTAAAAGTTAGGGCAAAATAATAAGGTCAATTTTTTTAATTTATCCAAAGGAAGGAAAATGTTAAATCTAATCATTTCAGCTTTTGCGTTGGTGTTTATCGTCTTCGCATTTCAAGGCGCGCCATTGTGGGCCTGGACCGCATACGCTGCGGCCATTCTTTACGGACTAAAGGCCACTCCTGTTGCGTGGGGAATTTTCGCGGCCGTTGCGCTCATTTTTAATACCCCTATTCGTCGTATCATCAGTGGTGTCGTGATGAACATCCTCATTAAGATGAAGTTTATCCCAAAGATTTCAGACACAGAATTACAAGCCTTGAAGGCCGGCGATGTATGGTTGGAAAGAGACCTCTTTTCTGGATCACCTGATTACAAAAAAATGAGAGCAACTCACTACCCAAAGCTTTCTGCCGAAGAGCAAGCATTTATGGATGGCCCAGTTGAAGAACTTTGTAAAATGAGTGATGACTGGAAGATTTGGAATGATGGCGACCTTCCTGATGACGTATGGCAATTTATTAAAGATAATAAATTTTTTGGAATGATCATTCCAAAGGAATACGGTGGCCTTGGATTTTCTCACTTCGCTCACGCTGAAGTCATCCAAAAATTAAGTTCACGATCCGTTCCCGTTTGTGTCACCGTTATGGTTCCGAACTCTCTAGGTCCGGCAGAGCTTCTTCTACACTATGGAACGAAAGAGCAAAAAGATGAACTACTTCCGAAACTAGCATGTGGCGAGCACATTCCTTGCTTTGCTCTCACTGAGCCAACAGCGGGAAGTGATGCGGCTTCAATTAAATCTCAAGCAACAGTTTTCAAAGATGAAAATGGAGAAATTAAGCTTCGCATGAACTGGAATAAAAGATGGATTACCCTGGCCGCTAAATCAACCATCATGGGAATGGCGTTCAGAATGTTTGATCCGGATAACATTCTCGGCCGAGGAGAAGATCTCGGTATTACTTGTGCTCTTATTCCATCAAGCACGGCAGGAGTTAAGGCCGATCGTCGTCACGACCCACTTGGGGTTCCATTTTTTAACTGCCCGACTCAAGGTAATGATGTTGAGGTTCCAATTTCAACAATTATTGGTGGCCCAGAGATGGCCGGACGTGGTTGGGAAATGCTCATGGGCTGCCTGGCGGCCGGACGAGGTATTTCTCTTCCAGCTCAATCAGTTGGTGGGGCAAAAGCAACGAGCTTAATTGTTAGTGCACACTCCACTCTAAGAAAGCAATTTGGAATGGGCATTGGTAACTTTGAAGGTGTTCAATCACCAATGGGTGAAATTGTCGGAATGACATACGCTCTCGAAGCGGCCAGAAAAAATACTTTATCTGCACTTGACTCCGGTATTAAGCCACCAGTTGTGACGGCGATGTTAAAGTACTACTCAACAGAATTTGCGAGAAAAATTATTAATCACGGTATGGATATCATTGGCGGAGCTGGAATTAGCCGTGGACCGAACAACCTACTCGCGCACGCTTATATCGCTGCTCCTATTGGTATTACAGTTGAAGGGGCAAACATCTTGACCCGAACGCTTATTATTTTTGGGCAAGGGGCAATTAGAGCACACCAATACGTTTACTCTCAATTCGAGGCCATTCAAAACAAAGACGTTAAAATGTTTGATGGCGCTTTCTGGGGACATGTTGGACTAGTTTTCAGAAACACTTTTAGAGCTCTGATTCTTTCTATGACAAGAGGTTATGCCGCACTAGGAGCACTTGGAGAAGGCAAGCAATGGAGAGCGTATCAAAAAATTACATGGGCCTCATCTGTATTCGCACTATTTACTGATTTTGCTCTTTCTCTTCTTGGTGGAACACTAAAAGCGAAAGGCCAACTATCTGGACGATTTGCTGATGTATTTTCTTGGATGTATGTGGCGCAAAGTTCTCTTCGACGTTTTGATGAAGAAGGTCAAATAAAAGAAGATTTACCTCTGCTTGAATATTCTCTCGAGAGAAGTTTCTATGAAATAAAAGTTGCCTTCGATGGAATTCTTGAAAACTTTGAGCATCCCGTATTTAAGTACATTATCGCTCCTGTATTTAAGTTTTTATTTGCGATCAATCCAATTGGACATGCGATTAAAGATAATACGGAGTTTAGACTTGCTCGCATGATTCAAAACAATGTTGAGCAACGGAAAAGATTAAATGAAGGTATCTTTATTCCAACGGCAGAGCATGAGCGTTTTGCCCAGCTCGAAAAAGCATTTGAAGCTTTTCATGATACAAAAGGTATTCATAAAAAAGTTCGTGCAGCAGCAAAAGCAAAAAAGATCAAGAAGGCTCATCCAACAGATCTTTACACACAGAGTATGGAGCAAAATATCATTTCAAAAGAGGAATTCGATCACGTTGCTTCTGTTAATAAAATGGCAAATGAGGTTATTCAAGTTGATGACTTCCCAGCTCAGTAGATTGTTAATAATCGTGCTGTTTTTTCACAGCACGATTTCTTCCGCATTAGAAATTGGAGAGAAGGCACCGGCCTTCTCTCTTTTTTCCCACACAGGAAAAAAAGTTTCTCTCGAAGATTTCAAAGAAAAAATTGTTGTCTTGGAATGGTTTAACAAGGGTTGTCCTTTTGTTAAAAAATTTTATGAGTCCGGGTACATGCAAAAGTGGCAAAAAAAGTACGCGACAACTGAAATCGTCTGGCTCACAATTAGCTCTAGTGCCGAAGGCAAACAAGGGCATGAAACAATTGAAGAGGTTAAGGCCACGAGAAAAAAATGGAAAATCAACTCCACCTTAAATTTATTAGACCACTCTGGCCAAACAGGTCTTGCGTACAGCGCAAAAACAACTCCGCATTTTTTTATTATTGGTAAACAACAAGAAATTTTATATCAAGGCGCAATTGACAGCATTTTAAGTATCGATTCAAGTGATATTGAAAAAGCCGATAACTACGTCATTCAAGCATTAGAGTTAATTAAAAAAGAAAAAGAAATAAAGACAAAAAAAACGGCCCCTTACGGGTGCTCTGTTAAATACTAGAAGAATTTTATTCTTTTACTTTATGAAGAAGCAGGAAACTCCAGCTTGGTGTTGATTCACTTTTTGCTGGATAAAAATCTTCTTTTTGAAGACTCCACTGAGCCTCGTCATACTCAGGAAAATATGTATCCGCGTCTCCTTCCCAGTCAACCCGTGAAAGATACATCGTATCCGATTTAGGAAGAAAATCTTTGTATACTTTCGCGCCACCACAAATCATTAATTCGTCTTCACCATTTTTTTCGGCCAAATAAATCGCCTCTTCCACGCTATGAGCAATATAATGATCACCTACGCTTAAGTAAGGATCACTGGTTAAAATAATAAGTTTTCGGCCTTTAAGCTCTTTACCAATAGATTGAAATGTTTTTCGGCCCATCACTAAATAATGGCCCATGGTAATTTTTTTAAAGTTTTGAAGGTCTTCAGAAATTGACCAGAGAAGATCATTGTTTAAACCAATTTCTCGATTTTTTCCAATCGCCGCAATAATAGAAATTTTCATACAGATACCTCTGCCTTAATATGTGGATGAGCCTCGTAATTGACCAACTCAAAGTCATCATAAGTGAAATCATTAATGTCTCTGATCTCAGGATTTATTTTCATTGTGGGTCGCTTCTTTGGTACTCTGGAGAGCTGCTCTTTAGCTTGGTCAAGATGATTCAAATACAAGTGAGCGTCTCCAAGCGTATGAACAAACTCCCCGACTTCTAAATCACACACCTGAGCAATCATCATCGTTAAAAGAGCGTAGCTAGCAATGTTAAAAGGGACGCCAAGAAAAATATCCGCTGAGCGCTGATAAAGCTGACAGGATAGTTTTCCCTCGGCCACATAAAACTGAACAAACGCGTGACAGGGAGGAAGCGCCATTTCAATTAGTTGGCCAACATTCCACGCGTTAATAATAATTCTTCGACTATCAGGATTATTTTTTATTTGATCAATAACCTGAGCAAGCTGATCGATCGTTTCACCTTGATGGTTTTTCCAAGCTCTCCACTGAGAACCATATACGGGGCCGAGATCACCATTTTCATCCGCCCACTCATCCCAAATGCGAACTTTATTTTCTTTCAGATAAGAGATATTTGTGTCCCCTTTGATAAACCAAAGAAGCTCATGAATAATGGAGCGTAGATGACATTTTTTTGTGGTGACAAGAGGAAAGCCTGCGCTTAGATCGTAACGAGACTGATGGCCAAATTTAGAAATTGTTCCAGTGCCAGTACGGTCTTCTTTTTTTGTTCCATGATCGAGAACATCTTGCATTAATTCTAAATAAGCGAGCACGATTACTTCCTCCGTTTACAAACCGACTAATTCTACCTTTAGCACAGTCAAACTCGCAACCAAATTATAGGTAAAGTTATCGTAAAACAAATGTTTTCATCTTGCGTCACTATCCATTAAAATATTCTTCTACAATTACTAGGAGAAGATGTGTCGTATATCATTGGACAACTCATTTCACTTATCAAACTATTACACTCAGAAAATGGTGCAGGGCAAATTGCCGCTGGACTCACAATTGGTTTTTTAATGGGGCTCTCCCCGATCGCCTCTTTGCAGAGCCTGCTATTCATTATTATTTTACTCTGTTTTAGAGTTCAAATTGGAGCTGCTTTGGCCATGGCGGCGATCACAAAAGTGAGCTCTATTGGGCTAATTTCCCCGCTGGCATCAGTCGGCTCATGGGCACTCGAATTATCATTTCTTCAATCTACCTATACAACCCTTTTTAATATGCCGATTATTCCATTTAGCAAATTCAATCATAGTGTTGTTATGGGTGGACTTGTTTTCTCCTTAACGTTAGGTCCGATCTTATTTATTCTATTTTATCTTTTGGTCAAAAAGTACCAAGTTGCAGCGCTTGAGAGCGTTCGAAATTCAACTATTGGAAAAGCAATCAAAGCATCAACTATTTACCAGTGGTATTTAAAATACCTCAACCTCACAAGGTAAAAATCATGAGTAAAAAGCAAAACATTATCCGCACTGGTGCCGTTAAGTTTCTGACTCTATTTTTTGTGGCAGTCTTTGCATACTTTAAATTATTCTTTGATAGCAACATGGCCACATTAATCAAACTCGGGCTTGAAAAAATGAACAACGCCCAAGTTGATGTTGTTGACTTCAAATCAGATTTTAATCAACCATCATTTTCGATCAAAAGCATCGCTGTGACTGATGCAAAAAATCCAGCGAGAAATATTGTTGAATTCAAAAATGCAAAAATAGAATTATTAGCGGATGCACTCCTTCGCGCCAAATTGGTCATCAACGATATTAAAATTGCTGATATCTCCATCGATACACAGAGGTCAACACCAGGAAAAGTTTTTCCAATAACTGCGACGAGCGCAAGTGAAGAAATCAAAGATTTTACTCAAGGCGAATTAGAAAAGATTGAATCTAAAAACGAGCAAAACTCAATTAGTCTTATTGCTGGATTATTAAAAGGTGACAACGTAAAAAACCAAACTGATAAAATAAAAAGTAACCTAAAGACGCAAGATAAAATTGAACAGTATAAAACAGAAATAAGTGCTCAAAAAAAACTGTGGAAAAAATCACTCGCAGAGATTCAACAAAGAATTAAGAAATATGACGATTTTCAACTAAGTAAAAATATCAACCAGGCCTTAAAACAAATCAAATCTTCCAAAAAAGATTATGAGGCAACGAAGAGAGAGATAGATCGATTTAAAATCGAGATGAAAAATTATCAAAACAAAGCCGATTTATTAAAGGCTGACATAAGAAGTGATTTCAATACACTTAAAGAGTACTCCTCAATTCCCAAACTAAACCTTGAGCAAGAGATCAACGATTTAATGAAATCCTACATGCTGCAAAAATATGGGGATGTTTTATCTAGAATTAATTACTGGCACGCCAAAATACCTGAAGAAGTTAAAAAGACCGTGTCAAAAAAAATGAACAGCGAAAAAACACCTAATGAAAGTGAATTAAAAAGGAAAAAAGCAATTGCGGCGAGCAATATCGTGTATCAATATCCCAAACTGGGAGGGCATCCACTTTTTTGGTTAAAAAAAATGGAGATAAATTTATCAAAACCAGAAGAATTTATCCTTCAATCACTTGTCCAGGATGTGAGCTCTTCACCTGATTTTATCGACCAGTGGCCAACAGCAAAAATTAAGATGAGCGGAAAAGCATTAGCTTTTGGCCAATTTTCTTTTGAAGGTAAGTTCAAAAAAGATAAAAAACTT
>JAURQB010000186.1 GCA_030836365.1 Bdellovibrionota bacterium
ATATGTAATATTTTGGCCTTGATAGTTGATGTAGCCACCGGTTAGATACTGGATCAAAATAGGACAGCTTTTTAATTTGTGCAGTTTTGTCGCGTGATATTTTGCTGCTTTATTGGCCACATTGCGATGGGGGAAAAAAAACTTAGCCGCACGCTCAATACCTGTCATTATCTCATATACACGATATACTTCAGACTCCCATCCTCCGCCTAATCTCTTTCCAATTTTAAACTTATTTTGAAAGACTAAACCCTCGGGAAAGTTAAAGCTTTCAATGCGCTTTCTTTTGACCATAATCATCTCTGTGGGATAAAATATATCTTGGCAGTCTACCTCAAAGACTCTTTGTTAGAAAAGAGAAAGGAATAAAATGAGTAAGAAAATCATTGTTTACCCGATCACTGGAAACCCACCGACTTGGGGGCATGCCGATATTATGTTTCGAGCAGCGGAGAGCTTTGATGAAGTTCATTGGGTTGCGGCGATTAATCCCAATAAAAAAACAGCCGTTTTCAGTGATATGGAAAAAGTTGAAATGATGGAAAAATACGTCAAGTACTACAAGCTCAACAATGTAACGGTAAATGCTCATCGAGGAACGATTATTCGTTATGCGCAAAAAGTGGGGGCGAGGTTCCTATTGCGAGGCCTAAGAAATACGACTGATTTTCAACTTGAGCTTGAATTGGCCGCAGGCAATAGAGGAATTGATAAATCTATTGAGACTGTTTGTATGTTTACCAAGCCTCACTTTGCGACGATTAGTAGCACGCTAGTGCGTGAGTTGGCTTATCTCGGAGAGACAATTGATCAATACGTTCTGCCCTCGATCGCTCCGATTATTACCTCTAAATTTGAAGGATAACACTTGAAAACCGTTGCTGATGAACAAATGATTACATCTACAAGGGCCGTCATTTTATCTGGCTCAGGTGAACACTTGCGTATTCTCCTTGTTCGAAGAAAGTTTCCTCCCTTTGACGGGGCACTTACCTTGCCAGGTGGATTTATAAAAGGAGATGAACCGTCGATTGAAACGATCAAAAGAAAAGTATTGAAAGAGACCTCCATTGATCTAGATCAAAACTTTTCTTGCTTCCAATTGAGTTCTCGCTCTCACAATTTAGATCCGAGGCAATTTCAAATGACCAATAACTATCTTTTTGTTTCATCGACTAATTTAAGCGAAGAGTTAGAACTTGAAGGCAAAGAGCGACCGGAGTGGTACTTTTTAGACGAGGTAGAAAGGTTAGGCTTCAATCATGGTGCTATTTTATGTGAGGCACTCGGACTTTTATGGCGTCAACTTCCTGTCGGCCATGAAGTCAGGCCAGATGTTTTACCACCAGAGGCTTATTCTGCAAAAAAAATTGATTGGACGAAGCCCGTCGTTTTCTTTAGCGGGACATTTGATCCTTGGCATGACGGCCATCAAGCTTGTCTTGACTTATGTCCAAATAAAAACCTTCTAATTGTTCCAGACTCTAATCCGTGGAAAGTTCAAGATGGACGCTCTGAAAAGCGCTGCCATTGGCAAGAATATAGAGAACTTGCTCATCGATTTGAAAAAACATCTTTCGGTGTTTTTCCTGGTTATTTTGGTATTGAGGAGGGGAATCCGACAGTGAATTGGTATCCTCATGTCACGTGCGAAAAAAAGGAGTTTTTGATGGGGCTTGATAGTTTCTTCTCCTTTCCCCGTTGGAAAAATGTCGGCGAGCTTTTAAAGTTTATTGATCGTCTTTACGTCGTGCCACGCTACACTCAAGATGAAACCGATGGAAAAGAAGTTGTCGCCGAGATTAAGACACTAAAAGCTGACGTGGAAATAGAATTTCTTAGTGAGCATGCACATATGAATGTGAGCTCCACTGAGCTTCGAAAAGGGAGATAATGAATTATTTAAAATTTATCTTTTTGTTTCTTTTTTTCACGCCAATCACCTTTGCCTCCACAGTGAGAATTGATGACTTTGATGATCTTGAAGTTTATGCCGGTAATACAACTTTCCCCACTGAGGAAATTTATTTTGAAGTTCCAGGCAACTCAGGTGTAAGCAATGATGCCGGGAACCCTCTTACCATTTACATGCCTTTTGATTCAGACACGGGGGCAGAAGATCATGAAAATAGTGTCCTCTTTAATGACAAAACACAAATCCCTACAAGTAGTTCTGCCTTCATCGGTTTTTATATTGAAGCGACTAACGATACTACCGAAGTACAGTTTTTAAATATTGCGGTTAAAAACTCTAGTGATGAATATGAAGCATTCGTTTTGGATATTAATGATAGCTCTCGTGAAATACCTGCTTCAACGGCATCGACCGTTAAGTTAAATATTTCTCTTGTCGATCTGTGCAATCAGTTGAGTGACTATAAATATTGTGAGGGAGAAACTTCTTTTGAAGAAACCATACCGCTTTATGTGTACTTATCCGACAGTATCGAAAATGATACACAAGTTGATGAAACCGAAGATGGTCTATTTGTCGATTTAAAAATAAGTGACGAGATTCCAGAGGGTTCTTACACGATTGAATCGGTCAATCGTGGTGATAATCAGCTCATTTATAACGTCTCTGGCGGTGAGGATATTACACAGATGGGGGATAATTTTTTTAATATCCTTATCTTTATTTATGAAGGTGCCGCAGAGCAATCGGAGGAAAGTTACGGCAACTCGACAGCGATTTTTTTTCAAGAGGTTCTCGACTATAGCAATGAAGGAGAGGACAATTCAGACGATGACTCTGAGGATGAGGAAACAAATACATCACTTTCATTAAAATCTAATGATGAAGAAGTGGATAATGGCCAGATTACAGTGACAAATCTGGAAAATGGTGAAAGCTATAATTTATCCATCGCGAAAGTAAATAAGTTTCTATTTCTCTCTAAATTATCACCGTCTAAAGTTGGCTCTCCTCAAAATATTGAAACATTTCTCACGGAACAGTCTTGCTATTTACTTTCGGCGGGCTTTCAAACAAATCATTACGTTTTAGATTACTTTAGAGAGTTTAGAGATTCTAAGCTGTTGACGACGGAACTTGGAACAAAATTTGTTCAGTTTTATTATGACACTGCGCCAAAGTATACGCCGATGATTTATCAATCAAAAATCTTATCTCTTTTTATTCGTGGCCTTGGTTATTTTTTCTACGCATTATTTAATTTTTGGATTTTGTTTTTTGGCTTTGCGGTTGTCGTTTTAGTGTGCTTCAAGGTAAATAGACTCAGGTATTTAAATTAACAAATTGCAAATGGAGTAATTCTCATGGCCGGACATAGTAAATGGGCGAACATCAGACATCGAAAAGGGGCACAAGATGCCAAACGGGGAAAAATTTTCACCAAACTAATTAAAGAAATAACCGTTGCGGTTAAAGGCGGTGGAGTTGATGTTGAAAGTAATCCAAGACTAAGGCTTGCATTACAAAATGCTCGTGGCCAAAATATGCCGAAGGATACAATAGAGCGGGCCATCAAAAAAGCATCTGGAGAAGGTGCAGAAAATTATGTTGAAGCGACATTTGAAGGTTATGGGCCGGATGGAGTCGCAGTATTTGTTGAGTGTGCTACAGATAATAACACTCGAACGGTTAGTAACGTTCGTAGTTATTTTAATAAATATAATGGAAGTCTTGGAAAAGACGGTTGTCTTCAATTTGTTTTTGAGCGCAAAGGAATTTTTCTTCTCCATTCAGAAGGAATCGAAGAAGACGATTTCACTCTTGAGATGATTGACGCTGGTGCAGAGGACGTGGAGTTCAATGGCGAGCATATTAATATTAGCTCTGCGATGGAAGATTTTGGAAGTATTCAAAAGAAGCTTCATGAAATGAATATTGAGCCAATAGAAGCGGGACTTCAGCGAGTTCCAACAACGATGAAAGAAACGAACGAGAAAAACTTTGAAACGTTGATGAAATTAATAGACGTTCTTGAAGAAGATGATGACGTTCAAAAAGTTTATCATAACCTCGAATATGATGAAGCCTTAATGGGTGGTGAGTAGATTCTTTCTACTCACCGCAACGATTATTGAAGCGGTTGATTCTCCGCTAGGAAGACATCTTTCTTCGGCCCTTCCTTGATAAATTCAATCACCTCGTCACATGCCTTTTCTAATGGTGCACGATTAATTTCATACGGCTCCATAAGACGATAAAGTTTTTCTAAGGTTTTGCCTTTCCATTTTTTTATTCGTGAATCAACAACAATGACACCACCAAAATCACTTTCTCGTCGAATAAGCCGACCCAGTTTTTGATGGAGAGATCTCGTTCGGTGTCCGAGATAATAGTCGGTAAATTCATTACCAATGTTTTGCTCGTAAAAATCCCGGCGATCATTAATCACTTGATCCATGCGAAGGTCAGGGATTTTATCAATGAAGATAAACTGAAGTGAGTCGCCTGGTATGTCGATGCCTTCTCCAAAACTTTCCATTCCAAGGAGTATTCCATTTTCGGCACTTTTAAAATCTTCCACCACATTACTACCCATGCCCTGAATGAAAACGGGAATGATGCCTTCAAATTTTTCAAGAAGGATTTCACGCGCTTTTTCAAATCGGGTTTTTGCACTAAAGAGAAATAAACTTCTTCCACCAATTTCTTCAACCACTTTAAACGTTTTTGTCATGACGTTTTTGACAAAACTTTGATCATATAAATTGGGAACATCATCGCAAAAATAAATCTTTGTTTGATTTTGATAATCAAAAAGAGGTGGGAGGTAGAGACCACTTTTAAACCGTCGTTCATTTTCAAGGTAAATGTAACCGGTTGACCACTCAACGCCTTTCGTCCCATGGTTTCCTGAGGCATTACCAAGTGTTGCAGACGTAAACACAACGCTACTTGAGTTGTTTAAAAGGTGCTGGTGAATAACTTTACCGACATTCACCGGAGAGCTTAAAAGCTCCATTCCGTATTCCTCATGATAACGAATAGACTTACTCCATGGAATAGAGAGCTCTGAATCTTCAGGATTGAGAATCGCGGCCAATGCCATAGAGGTATCACTAAAATGGGAAAAGAAGCTCTCAAACTTCGTCCACGCGGTAATCATCGCGTCGTCTTTAAAGTCCTTTGCCTCCCAACGAGAAGCATAAGGAAGAAGGTATTGAGTAATCGTTTCTAAAATATGCTCAATGCTTTCCAAGTGATTGAGAATTTTTCCACCAATCATATCTCTGGGAAGCGTTTTGACATTAAAAGGCACTTCATTCCAATAAATAGACGTATAACGTGGAAGTTTTTTGAAATATTTTTCACATAAATCCTCAAGCGGGCCAGTGTGATCATTGAGCATTTCGGCCTTTGAGGTTAATTCTTCTCTAATTTTTTTTATCACAGGAGTACTGTCTCCTGGGTTCGTTTCATTTTTTGCCAGAAGAAAAAAGAGGGCGCCAATACCTGTCATATTTTGAAGCGCGGATTTAATTTTTTCCATGTCACTTTTCGTAAAAGCAATTGTGCAGGCACTTGTTGTTTCATGCTCAATTTTATGGGCTTCATCAATGATAATGTGTTGCGGTCGCGGAATACTTTTTGGCCAAGAATACATAAGGGCATGATTGCCGATAATGACATCAGCTTCTTTGGCCTCTCTTATTCCTTCTACATAACTACATTCGTTTTTATAGGGACAATTTCTTCCCGAGCAGGAGCGAAAATCCGTCGCGAAGTCCTTGTCCTTGTCGGACATGAAGGGAAATTTTCTCTTTAAGACAAAGGGAATATCTGCGCGAAGTTTCTTGAATTCATACGGCTTGGTTGAGTTATACCTAAAAACATAATCAAAGTATAAGTACGTAAACTTTTCTTCAAAGGAGAGGAGTTCACTAAAAAGGTCTCCCTCTGTTGTTTCGTGGCGAAATAATAACTCACATAAATGATTATTGGAGCCAACCAGGTGACTGAATTTAACTTTATTTTTACCCAGTAGTTTTTTGACTTGTGGAATATCTTTAGTCATTGCCTGCTCTTGCAGGGCTTTTGTTCCGGTGGCGACGAGAACGGGATTTTCTGTATCCAGGGCAAAAAGAGATGCCGGTAATAAGTACCCAAGTGTTTTTCCGGTTCCAGTCGGAGCCTGAACGAGCGCGTGAGTATCATTTTTTAATGATTGTCCAACTCGAACGGCGAGATCTAACTGGCCTTGTCTAAACCGATAACTTGGTAAAACTTTTTTTATCTTTTCTTCATCCTCTAGAATTTTTTTTATGTTCGCACCTGAGAACACAGGAGTGATACCAATATCGTCATCATGTTCATCACTCAAAACCTGACTAAGGTCTTGTCCTGTTTCTTGATTATGTAGGGTGTAGTGGGTGAGATGGAGGTTAACATCCAATTTTATTTGAGAGGCAATTTCTTGAAGCTCTTCTTCGCTTTGCTGAAAAAATCGCGCGTACCACCAGTTTTCTAGATGATATTTTTTAATTAATTCATTAATTGAGCGGTACTCAATAGGAATATTTTTTAATCTAATCGTTGTGAGTGTAATTACTTTTAATAAATCAAGTGCATCTTCATAACCACGGTGAAGTTCTGCATCTCGAATGCCGTACTCTTCAATAAACGTCTCTAACTTTAGCGCCGTTTTTTGCGGATGAGTGAGAGCAAGAAAATAGAGACTGTCTTCGTAAGTCGTTTTAATTTCCTCATCCTCTTCGAGTACTTTATTGTTGATACTCATCCAGTCATCAAGGAAACTTTTTTCAAAATCACTGTTATGAGCAAGAAGTGCATGATCGACGAGTGATTGAACCTCGGGCAAAACCTCTTCCCATAGAGGGGCATTTTTTAACATCTTGGGAGTAATACCAGTTAACTTTTGAATAAACTGGCTATAATTATCATGGTGTAGGGGAGACATGGGAAATCGAACAAGTGAATTGTACGTGCGGATAAGTTTTGTCCCTTCAAACTGAAGAAAACCGACATCAATAATAGAATCATCAGAAGGAGAGACTCCACTTGTTTCAATATCAATGACGGCCCATTTTCCTAGACTTTTTTCCATTACCATTATCCTTTGATTGTGAATGGGCATTCTATGTCTCTGTTCAGACTTTTACAATATTGATGCGGTGGGTGAGGGGCAATTGTCATGCACTTTTTGATTGAATATGTGAACGGGCCTTTGTACATTGTGCCAAATATTGAAAGAGGAAGAAGTGATGGATTTTAAAGTCGTTGAGCAAATGATTGTCGACAAATTAGATGACGCAGAAGTTGAGGTGACGGACTTAACGGGAACACAAGATCATCTTGGTATTAAAGTTTCCAGTCGTCATTTTTCAGGAAAAATGCTGCTTCAACAGCATCAAATGATTATGGATATTTTAAGGCCTAAACTTGATACGAATGAAATTCACGCCGTCCAAATTAAAACGATTATTAAGGAGTAAATATTATGAGTAACAATGACCCATTTAAAATTTTAGGTGATCAAAGCGTTCCAGAAAAAAATGGGATGCCTGTATTTGAAGAAGATCAGTCAGGTGAGCTTAAGGAGCGAATTGAGCGATTGATTGGGGCTTCTGATATTTTTCTTTTTATGAAAGGCACGCCTGATTTCCCACAATGTGGTTTTTCCGCAAATGTCATCGGACTTCTTAATAGTCTAAATGTCCAGTACAAAACTTTTGATATCTTAACTGATATGGATATCAGACAAGGCGTTAAAGAGTATGCAAACTGGCCAACTTACCCTCAGTTGTATGTAAAAGGTCAACTCGTCGGTGGTAACGACATCATCACTGAAATGTTTCATGCTGGTGAGCTGGAAAAAGTTTTAAAATAAGACTTTTAAATGGATGGGGCTTTATGCCTCATCCGCTACTAAGTTTTTGAGCTTAGCAATTTCTATGCGGTGATTATTTATCTTATCCTCAATTAAATACGGAATGGAGTGATATTTACTTACATAAACAGTTAAGTGAGAATCAGGTTTTTTGATGTTCATGTTGGATATATGATTTGCTTGGTGGGCAGTTTCTTCATAAATATAAAAAGGTGATGCTTTCAATTTATGATGTCCAATTTGTAATGTTCTCAAACTTGCCGAAGCTTTTTCCACAATAATATTTTCATCATATGGCCCATCCTTGAATATCCACTTATTATCGTTTCGAACTATTTTACAACTCTGCTTACTCATCATATCGAAGTTTTTAGTTAGAATAAAAAGCATACTCTGAGCAGTTGTTGGTGCTGCAATATGAAATTTAGAAGTAACCTTAATTTCCCTTCGCTCAATCACTCCTCTGTTGAGAAATTTATACTCCAATGTGCTAGAGGTCTCATTATATCGGTAAATTTCCTGACTGCTTTCTTTTCCAAGTTGTTTTTGGATTTGTACGAGAAAAGGAATAAAGTTTGCATTGACGACATAGTTCACGTTTGCCTGAAGTAGCTCTCCGCCAGATGTTCGACTCAGCATTTCAGAGTTGAATTGTAAAGATGACTTTTCTTTACTCTTTAATACCTCAAAATTTTCCTCACAATAATTTGTGCCATTATGTGTATATAGATAAGTTCCTTGGTAGATTCTTTTGAGGTTAAGCTTCTTAAGATGTTCTGTACTTAGTGATTCCATCATTTTATTATACCGCTTAACGATTCTAATTAACCTAGTCAAAATTTACCCAAAGTTTGGGAAGAGAGGTAGTCAAATGAGTTACGAAGTTTATAAATTAATTCATATTTTAAGTATCATTGTTTTTTTTGGTTGTTTAGGAGCTGCAATTATTGGAGGCCATTACAAGCAACATGAAAAAATCATTACAGGCGTCTCAAGTCTACTTATTTTGGTTGGCGGTATGGGCTTAATGGCCAGAATTGGAATAAAACATGGGGCAATTTGGCCAACATGGCTAATTGTGAAAGGTGTCGTTTGGCTAACGCTTTCTGCTCTTGCTCCTATTTTAGCAAAGCGTCTTGGAAGGTCTGTATTTGTATTTTACGTATTTGTTACTCTTGCGGCACTTGCAGCATACATGGCCATTAGTAAACCATTCTAGTCGGATAGTGTGGAAAAAGACCCGAACTCCAGAGGCGACCTACTAAAGTTAACGGTCCCGCTAATTATTGGCTCCTTACTGGAGCCAATTGCATCCGTTATCGATAATGCCTTCGTGGGTAATATTAGAACGGAGTGGTTAGGCGCACTTGCCTTTGGGACGATGATTCTTTCTTCTGTTGCTTGGGTATTTAACTTTATCATCCATGTGACGACAGAAAGTATTTCAAAAGTTTTTGGACAGGGAAGTCAAAAAGATGTTGTTGGCCTTACCCAAGTATCATTACTTATTGCTTTAATTATAGGCCTTCTCTCTGCTGCTTTGATGTATTTTTTTCATCAATCTTTATTTTCTCTAATTGGGGTTTCCGCTGAACTACAAACAATAACAGAATCTTATTTTTTTACTCGGCTCTTGGGCCACCCATTCACAGTTTTGTTTCTTTCATGTCTTTCTCTTCTAAGGGGGACATCAAAAATTAAAGCATCAATGCTTATCCTATTATTTTCGACTGTGTTGAATTCCGGATTAAACTATTTATTTTTATTTAAGCTTGGACTTGGGCCTGAATACGCTGCTTGGGGGACGAATATTGCCATGCTCTTTGGTTTTGTACTTGCCCTGAGCATTCATTTTCACTCTATTGGCATCAAAAATATTTTAAACGCCAGAAGTTTTGACGTTGTCGATTTTGTTCAATTTTCTTCTAAAAGTCTCAATCTATTTATTCGAAGTTTCTGCTTAACGACAATGTTTTTTCTATCTACTCGAATTGCAGGAAGTCTTGGAGTGGTAGATCTTGCTGCCCATCAAATCCTTCTCCAGTTTTGGCTCTTTTCTTCGTTTTTTATTGATGGAGTTGCGATTGTCGCCAATATTTTTGTCTCTAGATGGATAAATTTAGGAGAAACAAAAAAATTGAGATGGGCCGTCAGGGAATGTTTTTATCAAGGTGGATTTTTTGGTCTAATGTTCACGGCCGTTTATTATACTTATGATCTTTGGCTTTGGGATAAGTTTACTAAGGATAAAGTGGTTTTAGATTTACTCTCAAAGCTTTGGCCTCTTATTGTATGGAGTCAGTTACTAAATGCTCTGGCCTTCATTGTCGATGGAGTGCTGTTTGGGGCCGGAGCCTATACTTTCCTACGAAATATGATGTTGTTTATTCTGATTTTTATCTTTTTGCCATTTGCTTACTGCGCTACTGCTTTTTCTGATTTAACTTACCTTTGGGGGGGGCTGATTGTAGTTAGTGCCGCTCGACTTTTAATAGGAGCGTATCGAGTAAATAAAATCACTTGATTGTTTATTTGGATGTTTTTTGCCCGATCAAAACTGGTGAGTTTTTGTCGTATAATGTAAATTAAGAACCG
>JAURQB010000187.1 GCA_030836365.1 Bdellovibrionota bacterium
CTGTGTTTTTTTCGGCTGCGGAGATATATGAAGTTTTACCAATTGCTCCGCCACCTGCTGACTGGTAGAAATTATAACCATCATCTTGGAATTGAACACGGTGGCGGTGTTTATTATAGATGTTTTTTACTTTACAGTTTGATTTCTGAATTGTGATACCAATCATTTTTCCTCGATCCAATGGTGTTGGTATGCAATCTTCATTAAACTTTTCAGCATCATCGACAGCTTGATTGAAGTCTAAAGTTGAGTTTTCATTTTCGCCTTCCCCTGTAAATAAGTGAGGGTCTTTCATCCATGGCATGACAGTTGTTGCAAAATATTTTTCTGTATCAGAAACAACATTCTTTTCCTCTATCTTTTCTATTCCTAGTTCTCTGGCAATTAAATAAGCACGAATTAGACTTGGATCCTTTGGATGCTTTATATTTAGGTTCGCTAAGTAGGAGTTAAGGGAGTACTTTACTTTTGTGTGATCCGAGCTCTGTTTTTCTTCGCGAATTGCCGTCAGGTTATCATTTCCATTAAGAATCTGATCATAATCCCAATCAGTTGAAAATAATGCTCTGGTTAGCCGAAGCGATGTTTCATTCACTTCAAAGAAATCTCCGGTCGCTTGGTATTCTGGATCAAGGTAAGGGTTATTATGTTTCACCCAGCTTTGATGAAATTTATGTAAGTTATTAAATACTTTTTCTGCGATAGAATCTTTCGAGTTAATAAGATATTGATCTCCATCTTTGATCAATTCTGATCGATC
This sequence comes from Bdellovibrionota bacterium, assembly GCA_030836365.1. GTDB lineage: Bacteria > Bdellovibrionota > Bacteriovoracia > Bacteriovoracales > Bacteriovoracaceae > UBA1511. Next base: position 761 of record JAURQB010000187.1, read on the forward strand.
AAGTAATTGCCGACATCCTTTTAATGATATTGATTTTTGATCTATGGGGTTACTCTTTCTGAGTTCTTGAATTATCTCATCATCATTGCTTGGCGTTTCATTGACTAAGGTTTTGTAGCATTTTACATAACGAAGAATCTCAATGTCCTGGGGGAAATCTTCTGTCTCCTTGGATTGAGTTGTGCAGTTTAAGCTTTCTTTATTTGATGGTAGATCGACATTTTGTAAGATAATTTTTTGATTATTAATAACCTCTTGTTGATATTCATCATTTGTTCTTGTACTAATTTTGCAACTAGTAATGATAATGAATATTAAAGAAAAGATTAATTTCTTTGAATATATTGTTATAGAGTATGGTCCCCTCATTTAAATATTATCTTCCTGATAACTGTAGATTTGAGGTCTTTTAATGTTCTATTACATTATTCTCAAGGCTTAGCGTTTGAAACGCTTCCAAAATACTGAAATGTAAAGGTGACAATTAGAGGCATCGGCAATAAATGTTGGCAAAATAGTCTTATTCGATTCCTCTTTTTTTAATTTGTAGACCTTGAAGAAAGTTACGCAATATTTGTTTCTTGCATTCTCTATAATTTTTGTGCTCAGGTTTTCTAAAAAATGCGCTTAACTCAGACTTACCAATCTTGAAGTTTGCCAGCTTCATTATTGCTAAAATATCATCGGAGCGTAATTGATAGGCGATAGAAATCTTTCTAAAAATGAGATTGTTTGTTAGTTTTTTTTCGGCAATGGGTATTTGACCTTCCTGTGGCCCACGAAGCTTTATAATGAAGCCGTTAAGAAATGTGGAGAGTCCTTCATCATTAATAAATTCATATTCTGGATGATCGTCCTTTTTTAACCATTTATTTATTTGTTCACTTGAGACCTCTTTCTGCCCAAGTTTGAAGATAGATATTACCTCTCGATCTCTCAGGTTTTCGATGTAGCGCAAGCGTCGCAAAATATCATTATTAGTCATGTTCTTTCCTTTTCGTCTTTCTACGTTATTTTCAGATACTTGGAAAGGTAATTGAACTGGCAACTGCCTAGGTTTTAGACAATATTTTTCATATATTGCTCTGAATCCGCCAGAAAAGACGTTTTTATGGCATCTAATTTGAAATCACCCAATACATGAGACGATATATTTTAATTTTAATTTTGTTTATAAATTCGCTTTCGACTTTTGCTCGTCATTGTGGGGGGGAGAGTTTATCAACGCTAAACCTTGATGAAATTCAAGGCGTCATTTCAGTTATCGATGGCAAAACAAGTACAAGGGAATCTGCAAAAAAAATATCTATTCATGAAAACGTTAATGTCGAGGGCCTCACGAAGGAAATTTTTTACGAGCTTTCCCAATCTCCTCAAAATTTGGCGAAAATCTTTGGCGGTAAACTGATCAGCTCTAACGGGGCCAATGATTTTAAAATGGAGATACCCGGGATTCTTGGTTTTGATCTCAGTGCGCGTGCTCAAACGCGAATAATAGCGCCCAATGTGATTAAAGTAGAGCTGTCTGACTTCAATACTTTTTTTTATGAGGGGAGTGGGCAAGTTGAGCTCATTCTTGGGGAGAACGGTGAGGCAATGTTAAAGCTTCAAGGAGAGGCTTTTGTTCCTAAAACTCCAGCAGGAATATTTATTTTTGGTGTCGGCGGTGTAAAAAATTTTGAAAATCTCATTCAAGATGAGGTCGAAAAGCAAATCCAAGAATCATTAAAAAGATTCCAATCCTATTTATCAAACAGGTAGATGCTTGAACTTAATTTGTTCTTAGTACCTTATACTCTATTCGTGGAACATTCGAACCACCTGTGGTTGTTTCTAGCTCATATGGGTTTGTTCTCGTTAGGTTGAGAAACAAAGCGGCCATAGCAATACATAGAAGTCCAACGATGAGAGGTAACTTATAATCTCTTAAAAATTTCATGCTGAAACTTCGGTTGTTGACTAAAGAATATTTAGTGCACAATAAAATTTATGGACTGTCGTTTACTTTCAAGTAATTAGAAGCTTCTAATTAGGGATTTACGGCCATATTATAGAAACTCTTTGTTGCTCATTGATACATTTGCCGGCCACTGCCGTTTCGGTAATCATAATTTTTCCGGTTATTTCACAAACTCCGTAGCTTCCATTTACATGACCGATGACATTAATTTCGTTATTTTCGAGTTTAAAAGTCATATTTTTTTCCACCTCTTCATCGTTGACGCCAATTTTTGAGGCAATTTTTTTGATCATGGTATATTTTCTGTTTTCTAATACCTCGGAGACTCTTTTTAGGTAAAGCTCTTGATTATCACTGATCAAAGCGACGTTGGTTTGAATTAATAAACTTAATAATAAAAATGCAATGAATTTCATGGTTGCTCCTTTTTTAACCATTATGA
>JAURQB010000011.1 GCA_030836365.1 Bdellovibrionota bacterium
AATTCAACACACAGATTGACGTATTGATTAATTGCCGAGAGGCAGGAAAATTAGTTGGGGCAACTCCACTCGATCGCCCGGAAGACATCGAGATTCATCCTGTTACAGGTGATGTATTTGTCTGCTTAAGTAACAACAAGGGCAAAGGCAATTACCATGGCTCGATATTAAAGATATCTGAGTCCTCAAAAAGTCCCACTTCATTTGAACATGACACTTTTATGGCCGGTGGTGAGCACTTCAGTTGCCCTGATAATCTCACATTCGACAAAAGAGGAAACATATGGCTTTGCTGCGATATAAGTGGCAAGCGCATTGGAAAGTCACCGTATAAAAATTTTGGTAATAATGGCCTCTTTTTTATTCCAACAATGGGCAAGTTCGCGGGTGAAGTTTTTCAGATTGCCTCTGCTCCAAATGATGCTGAGCTCACAGGTGTTACCCTATCCCCAGATCAAAAAACCTTGTTCTTGAGTGTTCAACACCCAGGAGAGCTAAGTAAATCAATGAAAAAATTAACGAGTAATTGGCCGGATAAAAAACCTGGCTCAATTCCAAAACCTTCCGTTGTTCAAATCAACGGCCCCTTACTCGTATAAAAGCTTAAAGATTCTCTTTTATATAATCGAGAACGTCATCATGATGAGTTTTGGTTTTCACCTTATCCATTATGTGAACAAGCTTCCCCTCTTTATTAACAACAAAGGTTGTTCGCAAAATCCCATCAAACTTTTTTCCCATAAATTGCTTTGGTCCCCATGCACCATATTTATCCGCAATTTTATGATCAGGATCACTCAATAGATTAAAGTTTAATTCCTTTTTCTCTTCAAATCGCTCTAATTTTTCAGGAGTGTCAGGGGAGATCGCCAAGACCTCAGTTTTTACTTTTGCAAATTCTTTTTTATAGTCTCTTATGCCACATGCTTGAACAGTACAACCAGGTGTCATTGCTCTTGGGTAAAAATACACAACAACGTTTTTCTTCCCTGCAAAATCTTTTAAACTTACTTTTTTGCCTTTCTGATTTAGTAGTGAAAATGCGGGGGCTTTATTGCCGACTTTAGGAAAGCTCATTTTATCTCCTTATGTGCTCGTCATATTACCAGTTATCTCTAAGAGATCTTAATTTAATAAAGACCTCCTTGTCACTAGCTGTAACTAAGTTCAAGCGTTGTCTAATGGACTCCTCTCCTAGGCGAAAGAATACATTCATCAGCTTCTCTTCACCAATATTTGTTATTTTTGAACAATAAGCAAGATTGCTTTGCTCTAAATCTTTCAATAAAGATGAGGCATAAGAATTCGCAGGCTCTATTGAAAGCGTAAACTTGAGATTATTTTTTATATAATCATGACCTGGGTAGACGAGGACATTATCTTCTAACGTGTAAAATGATTGAGAGATCGTATTATATAAATCTTTAGGACAACCACCATTTTTACAATTTCCAACGCCTGCATTAAACAAGGTATCACCGCTGAAAACAGCAACATTTTGATCATTTTCTCTTAAAAGCAAACATATATGACTTTCCGTATGCCCTGGGGTTTCAATCACTTCTAATTCAGCTTTAGTGCTTAGGCTCAGGATATTTCCAGGTTTTACCCCTCTCGTTGCCGCGGGAGTACTCATCTTGGATGCATGATGACATAAGACTTCACAGCCCGTTTCGTCCGCCAATTTTTCATTGCCTTTAGTGTGGTCCCAATGATCATGAGTATTGATTACCGCCTTAACTTGCAAATTACGCGCTTTTAATTCACGTAAAACATATTCCGCATCAAATGGGTCAATAACAAAAGCATCGGTATTGTCGTGAACAATGTAATTAAAATTCCCCAACGGGCTATTAGGCCATAACTGAACTACTTTCAAGCTGACTCCTTATATATATTGACCATTAATACTTGCTTCCTTTATTTTAGAAAATCTAACATAGATAAACAAACTCTCCAAAATAAGGAAATCACCTTGGATTTATTTAATTCCCTAAACCCATTCACGAAAGTTTTTTTCAGCCTTCTCTGTATAAAAATTCTAGTTCAAAATTACCTTGATTTAAGACAAAGAAAATCACTTAAAAAAAATATACATCAGGTGCCCGCTCCGTTTTCAGGAATCATCAGTAATGAAGAGCATCTAAAAGCAACTCGCTATAATCTTGAAAAACTCTCTTTTGGCAAGACTGTACGCAGTTATCGACTCATTATTTTATTATTATGGACTCTTGGTGGAGGTCTTGAGTTTCTATCCTATTCAACCCTGTCACAATCAAATGACTACATCTCTGTGATAAAGTTCTTATTATACTTCTTCGCAATTGAAATGGTTCTTGGCCTTCCAGTAAGCATTTACTCTACTTTTGTCATAGAGCAAAAGTATGGCTTCAACAAAACGACAAAAAAAACTTTTATTACAGACCTATTCAAGTCAATTCTCATCAGCTCCATATTGATGATCCCCCTTTTTCTTGGCTTGCTTAAACTTTTAAATGTCATGGGAGAAAATTGGTGGATCTACTCTTGGGCCGCTTTTATTGGGTTCCAATTTATCCTTATCTTTTTATACCCTAAGTTTATTGCACCACTTTTTAATAAATTTTCACTATTACCTGAAGGCGAGCTAGCAACATCTATTAGTGAACTCCTTAAGAAAATCAATTTTAA
>JAURQB010000188.1 GCA_030836365.1 Bdellovibrionota bacterium
AGAAGAAAAAATAGAAAAAGAATCTTCTCTGTATCAGGAACGTTAAATAAAGATATTACAACTCCAGTTAAGATCGCCAAAGATTTAGAGAAAAGAGTTGCTGAGTTCACCTCTGGTTTTCCAGAGGTTGATATTGAGTTCGGTGGAGAAAATAAGGACACTAAAGAGTCAATGGTTAGACTTGCAACTAGTGGCGCTATTTCAATGGTCTCCATATTCTTTGTACTTATTTTAATGTTTGCTAGTTTTGGCCAGCCTCTTGTTATTATGAGTGCGATCCCTCTAGGCATGATTGGGGTTATCATAAGTTTTAAAATTTTCGGATTGTCTCTTGGTTTTATGGCATTGATGGGAGTTGTCGCTCTGATAGGAGTTGTTGTTAATGACTCTATTGTTTTAGTCAATTTTATTAATATAAAGGCGGGGGAGCTTGAGGATTTAAAAGAAGCTATCGTCACAGCTTGTGAGAGTAGACTTCGTCCAGTTATTTTAACTACCGTGACAACGGTCGCAGGGCTACTTCCCGTTGCTCATGCACCAAATGGTGATCCATTTTTAAAACCAATGGCGCTCAGCTTTGCTTATGGGCTTTTGTTTGCGACTTTTGTCACGCTCGTGTTTGTTCCTAATTTATATTTGGTATATCGAAATATATTGAGCTTTTTTGATAGATTATTCAGCAAGAGAAAAAACGCAGAGGAAGTTCTGTCTTAATTAGTATCGAACGTCTAAGGACGTAAGAATCCTGCCGCAAGTTGTACAAAATGCTAAAGATCTCATGGCATTAACCTCTGCTATTAATGATTGATCCAGTTGGGTCATGCAGCTTGTGCACCTTTTTTGATCCATGAATGTGACAGCGGGTGATTTTTGACTCTCAAGTTGTTTAAATACTTTAGACGTATTATCGTCAAGCAGTGCGAACAGTTCTTTCTTTCTGTTTTCTATTGTTAAAATTTTACTTTGTGTGTCTGAATTAATTTCAGCGACTTCTGTTTTTAATACTCTTAGGCTTTCGTTAGACCCAGATTCAAAGTTTTTTGACTCTTTAATTTCCGATTCAAGCAGCTCAGACTTTTCCCATAGATCCATGATGAGTGATTCAGATTCTTCTTGCTTTGGTTTTAATACTGAAATTTCTCTCTCACTTGCTTGCACTTGAGTTTGGCTTGTTGCACTTGAGGCATTTTTTTCGGTTCTCTCAATTTTTAAAATTATCTCCGCATTGAGAGATTCTGCAGAAATTATTTCTTTTTTGAGCTCTGTAAGTAGTGTGTTTTTTTCTTGGATTTCATTAAGTGTGCGATCGATGTTTTTTTCAACGAAAGTGATTCGATTATTTTCTTCTTCTATTTTTAACTGAAGGTTCTTGATTTTCTTTTCACAAGACTGAAGTTCTAGCAAATGGTTAAAAGACTCTTTGTTCATTTTCACTTTCCGATGTATTAAAAAAATTGAATTTCCATTATAATAGAAATCTCCTCGAACATTGTCGCGAGGCAGGATTAATCATTGAGGTCAATATATGAGAGGAAACACTTTCGGTAAACTACTATCTATCACTAGTTTTGGTGAGTCCCACGGTCAAGCAATGGGCGTCATCATTGATGGTGTTCCGTCCAATCTAGAGTTTTCTTTAACTGAATTACAAGCAGATCTATATCGTAGAGCGCCGGGAAAAGTAAAAGGGACAACAGCGAGAAATGAACCAGATCAAGCCAAAGTCTTATCTGGGATCTATCAAGGAAAAACGTTAGGCTCTCCTATAATGGTGATGGTTGAAAATAAGAATCAACGAAGTCAGGATTACGATAAAATAAAAACCGAGCTTCGCCCAGGACATGCGGATCAAACGACAATAGACAAGTTTGGCATTCGTGATCATCGTGGAGGAGGACGAAGTTCTGGGCGAGAAACCTTGGCGCGTGTTATCGGTGGATATTTTGCCAAGTTAGTCATCCCTAAAGTTGAGGTAACCGCATTTACGAGAAGAATGGGAGAGCTTGAATTTAAAGAGGGCGGGAATATCACAGCTCCTTACTATCTCCCTGGAATAGCTGATGACGAAATTGCTGAATATTTAACTCAACTTAAAAAAGAGGGAGACTCATGCGGAGGGGTTGTACAGGTTGTAATTAATCATTGCCCCAAGGGTCTTGGCGAGCCTTGTTTTGATAAGTTAAAAGCGGATCTTGGAAAAGCGATTTTATCTATAGGCGCTTGTGTTGGATTTACTTACGGAGAAGGTGAAAAACTGGCATTCATGCGCGGAAAAGTCGCGACGGCCAATAAGGGTAATTTTGGTGGCATTGAAGGTGGTATTAGTAATGGCGAAACAATAAAACTTACTGTTTTCGTCAAGCCTACTTCAACCGTCGGCGATAAAGCAAAAGAGGGAAGGCATGACCCTTGCATTATCCCACGAATGATTCCCGTGATTGAATCCATGGTATACTTAACCCTGGCGGATCATTACTTACGTCAAAAAGCATACCACCAATAAAACAAGAGAATTTATGGTTATTTCACAAATCTTAAAAGTAAATTTTAGTGAGCTAAAGCAGGATTTAAATAAAATACCGAGTGATTTAATTTTATTTGTTGTTGATAGTGAAATTCAAAAAGAATATCCAGAGCAAATAAAAGATCTTCAGGGACTAGATCAAAAGAGAGTTCTCTCTTTTGTTTGTTCTAGTGGTGAAAATGCTAAAAGTTTTGATGAGTATCAAAATGGTTTAAATTTTTTTCTTGAAAAAAATATTCATCGGAAGGCTCATTTAATTGCCATTGGTGGAGGGGCTTGTACGGACCTTGGAGGGTTTATTGCTTCCACTCTTCTTCGAGGTGTTAACTGGAGTAATGTTCCAACTACATTGCTGGGAATGGTCGATGCGGCAATAGGTGGAAAAACGGCAATCAATTCTAAGTATGGAAAGAATTTAATTGGCTCATTTTATATGCCAAAGTCCGTTTATATTAATACGGAATTTTTAACCTCTCTGCCTGCGGATGAGTACAATTCAGGCGTAGGAGAGATTATTAAATATGGCATGATAAATGGTGATATTTATCAATCTATTATTCAGAGAAAAGAAATTTCAGAAATAATCACTGAGTGTGCACTTTATAAAAATTCGATTGTATTGAATGATTTTAAAGAGTCGGGATTACGACAAATCTTAAATTATGGACACACCTTCGGCCATGCTATTGAAAAATATTATCAGATTAGTCATGGTGAAGCTGTTTTTTGGGGAATGTATTTAATTGGGCATTTGTTTGAAGGTAACGAGGATCTTGAGAATTTAATTAAGCTAAATGCGGCATTTGATAATCCTTTTTCTAAACCACCGTGGCTTCATAAAACGATACCAGTTCAAAATTTCCTGGAATTTATTAAAAAAGATAAAAAGAAAACAGATGATGGAAATGTAAACCTTGTCTTGTCTCAAAACAACTGTGCTGAAATCAAAAATTATAGCCTGCTTGAGATAGAGAAAGTTTTTAATAATAAATTAGACGAGCTAAAGAAAATTGAAATTAAAAATAACTAAGGGGAATATAAAAGAACACATCACCGTCCCGGCCAGCAAGTCGTGGGCGAATCGGTATCTGATATTAGCTGCCATCTCCAAAGAACCTACTACCGTAAAAAATTGTCCTGACTCAACAGATGTAGAGGCAATGATAAAATCTTTTTTACATATAGGTTTAAAGGTCGCTCGAAGTGGCGCAGATGTTATTGTTTCAAATTCATTTCCTGAATGTGAGAGCGAAACAGTTGGAAGCGTTATTGAGCTAGAAAGCGGAGATGGGGGAACGACGAATCGATTTCTACTTCCTCTGCTTTCAAGAGGTATGAAAGATTACATTATTAAAACTAGTTTTGAGTTTCTGCAACGACCAAAAAAAGAGTTTGTGGATATCTTTCAAAAATATGGAATGAATTTAGAGTCTGGAGGGGATCAATTTTGGCTAAAAGTTTATGGCGGCCACAAATTTAATTCATCCAAAATTCATGTTGATTGTTCAAAATCCACACAGTTTATTTCAGGTTTAATGCTCGCTTATGCCGATATGCCAATTGAATTTGTTGCTGAAAATTTGAAAAGCTCCGAATCTTATTATGAAATGACCAAAAGATCGATCGTTGAATTTAAAAGTGGGAGTACTGAATTTATTACTCCAGTTGATTTTAGCAGTCTATCTTATCCTCTTGTTTTTTCGATAGATCAGCAGGAAATAAATTTCACAAACTGCATGAGTGTCGACAAATTTCAAGCGGATAGTTTTTTGATAGAATTTTTAAAACATAAAGGCGTTCATTTTGATTTTTGCAAAGATGGTCTTTTTGTAAAATCTAAAAACTTTAACAAGTCTCCATTTAAGTTATCTTGTCGTGGTTTTCCTGATCTTGTGCCTTCTCTCGTTTTTCTTATGTGTTTATGTGAGGGGGAAAGTCAGTTAATGGAACTTGAGGTTTTAACTTATAAAGAATCAGATCGATTTAATGAGATGGTAAAAATACTCTTAGCGGCAGGGGTTCCGCATAAAGTTGATCATGAAAGTTTTTCTCTTTCTATTAACGGCCCTGTAAGTAAAATAAATAATGCTAATTTCGATTTACCGCCAGATCACCGAATGGTGATGCTTGCTTCTATGCTGGTTAAAAGGTTTGGAGAGGGAAGTGTTAATCAAGCGTCACATGTTAAAAAATCGTATCCTAATTTTTTTAAAGATTTTGATGTATGAAAAAAAATTTATTGATCATTTTTATTTTTGCCAGTAAAACTTATGGCCTTGAGTGTCCCAGTGATGCCTATCAAGTTGATGTTGATATATCATTTTCTCAAAAGAAAACGTCCTTTTGTCAAAAGAGTTACAATGGGGAATTTGTTAAACATGGTCCAGAGATTACTTTTGATCTAAAAGGCAATATTCTTGAAGAGAATTACTATGATCATGATTCTAAGGTTGCAAAGCCACTTGAAAAGACTCCAAGTGATGGTGTGGATTCTCCCTGCAAGTGGGGTGAAGAATACGCACGAAAAATGATGGAAGGCTTATTTGTTAGTGATATTAGTAGTTTTTTTTCTAAAAAAGAACGTACGGTGATGAAGTGCAAAAAATGTTGCAAGGCTTTTCCCAAAAAACGAATTAATTTTTTTATTTCTGGAAAACCATACACAAATAAACTTGGAGAGAGAGAAGATTGTAAATTTAAAGGTGATTTAATTTTTAAGTTTGATGAAAAAATTAAAACTGAATTTGAAATAAGAAATGAACTATTTTTTGATAAACTTAAGATTTCATATGAGCTAACGAAGAATGTTAAAAATAAAGTAACAGAAGTGAAGGCAACAATTCTGAAAGGAGAATTAAGCCATAAAAATAATGAAAAGCGAGTCGTTTTTTCAGGTGAACAGGTCTTTGAGATTAAATCTGGAGAACTGATGACTAATGGGGGGCGACGAGGTCTTTATAGTCAGCCTCTTAAGATTAAAATTCATGCTTGGAATAAGACAAAGTGCGATTAGCTTTAGCGCTGAGCAAGCCCTTGAGCCGTCGAAGCGTGAGCGCCGAGGCGAAACGGGTCAGGAGCCGGTGGGCAAAAAAATAATTCGATAAATATGTTAGGATTGATGAAAAGAAAGAGTGGTGGGACCAGCTGGATTCGAACCTTTCGCCTGCGATGAAAAGTCCAGTGGACTTTTTAGCGCAGAGCAAGCCCTTGAGCCGTCGAAGCGTGAGCGCCGAGGCGAAACGGGTCAGGAGCCGGTGGGCAAAAAAATAATTTGATAAATATGTTAGGATTGATGAAAAGAAAGAGTGGTGGGACCAGCTGGATTCGAACCGGCGACCGCCCGGTTATGAGCCGGGAGCTCTAACCAACTGAGCTATGGTCCCTTTACTCTGAATGAATTTATAGCTAAAAAGCTGTTTGTTGGC
>JAURQB010000189.1 GCA_030836365.1 Bdellovibrionota bacterium
CAATTAAAGGTGCCCAAATAAATTTAAAACTATAACCGAGCGCGGCCCAGCTAAAGTAAGTAACAGCTGAGCGTTCAACACCTGCTTCTCTCAACCAGAGACCAAGTGAAGAGAAGATCATCAAAATAGGAAGACCTGCGGAGAAGCCTAAAAGAAGCATGGTAATAGAGCGAACGTCTGAAAAGCTTTTTATAGTTTCGATCCAATTTTTTTTCTCTGTCATTGATCTTCCTTTTTATTAGCAGAAATTTTTTTAAGTCTTCGTTTCACTCAATGACTTTATAGGGGTTATCAGCAAGATCAATCAGATAAACGACGGGGTTATAATTATCATCAACCGCAGGATCAATGGCGTCAGCTCCTGGGTAAAATCCGCCAGGGCCCCATTGGTATTTCGGAGAGAGTTCAAATGTAAAACAAAAGATACCATGATCGGCCCATGCCCAGTCACATGTATCACCGCTTGCTACATATAATTCACTTGCCTGCATTGGTTGGTAATTATTCCATTTGGCCATTTCTTCGGCCATGATTTCATAGGCGCGCTGATCACGCTCCGATGGAAGTGGTGCCGTTGTATTTCCCCAAGGATAAAGAATGAGTTCGGAGAAACTGTGAAAACTTAAAAGGACACTGATATTGTCATTTTCTTCGATGAATTTTTTGACGGCTTTCGTTTCGGGCTCACTAAATGGATTGGGCCCCCGATAAATATCACTCGCTGGGCGGTCAGAACTTCCTGGGCCTCCCCAGCCTTGGGAATAATTTCGGTTTAGGTCAACGCCATATGGTGCACTTGTGCCGGATGAGCGCATATTTTTTCGCCAAATTTTATAGTTTCGTCCGCGAATGTCCCACATTGCCCCATCTGGATTAAGCATTGGGAGAAAATAAATTTCACGTGTTTCAATTAAGTTTTTGATTTTATCTTGATTACTGTTAAGAATGATTTTTTCCGCAACTCGAACCGGCACGTCAGTTGATAGGTGCTCTCTGGCGTGATGGGAGCCCGTTATTAAAATTCCAGGTTTTGATTTTTTATTTGAATGATTAGTGATGTGAAGCCCGTAGAGCTCTCGTCCCTCAAAGGAGCGGCCAAAGCTGATCATGCGAACGATTTGAGGATAATTTTTTTGTAGCTCTTCAAACTTTGCTTTCATTTCTTCGTAGGTATAAAACTTTTCATCACCTTGTGGGTACTCTTCTTCTTGGCCAGGATTATCTTCTGTTTCAATCGTTGTGATATTACTGAGTAAAAAAGGCAGATGAGTTTTTATTAACTCTAAGTCGTGATCATTGACTGCGCTAAAAACGGTATCACCATTCATTCCGTCCAAATGAATGAGATTGCCAATTAAGCTTCTCTCCTGCGGAGTGCTCGCAGTAAATTCTACTAAATTCATGTTCCTGGCCATGGCCGATGAGGATAGGAGGGCAAGGCCCAGTATTAAATTTTTCATTTTCTACTCCTTGAAAATGAGGTTAATAATTAATTATTTTCTTCTAATTTTTTTTCGATAGTTAAATTCATTGCACCTAAAAAAGCACTCACTAGAGGACTAGCTAAATTAAAAAAGCAGTAGGGCAAATAAGTCAGCGTTGGAACGCCAAGAATTCCACTGTTATATGCGCCTCCTGAATTCCAGGGGATTAAAACACTTGTTACTGTCCCTGCGTCTTCAACGGCCCGAGAAAGGTTTTTTGGGTGAAGCCCAAATTTATCATAGGCATTTTTAAACATCCGGCCAGGCAAAACAATAGCAATATATTGATCACAGGCCGTTGCATTTGTAAAAATAGCGCTCGCTAGAGTTGCTCCAATGACACTGCCTGTTCCTCTAACGAGGGTTAAAATACTATCGGCCATTTTTTGAAGCATACCGGTCACTTCAAGGGCGCCGCCAAAAACCATCGCGCACAAAATAAGCCAAACAGTGGAGAGCATCGAAGACATACCGCCACGGCTGAGTAGATCATTAATAACAGCATTACTCGTTTTAATTGAAACGCCTTCTCCAAGTGCGCCAATTAGAACACCGTACATTCCCATAAACCCAGGATTGCTACTCATCGACGCTAATAAGTCTTGTTGAAAAATAACCGCAGCAATTAGGCCAAAAAGAATACTTAGAATCAAGGTCGGCAAGGCCGGAACTTTTTTCATGACAAGAAAGAAGACGGCCAAAGGCACAAGAAGAAGCCATAAAGAGATGGTAAAGTTATTTTCCAGGGCCAAGCTAATTTCATTTATCTGGTTCATGCTAGGAGCATTACCACTATGACTAAAGTTAAGAATGGAAAAACCAATGAGGGCAATAATGATGGAGGGGATAGTGGTATAAAGCATATGGCGAATGTGAGTAAATAAATCTGTTCCGGCCATGGCTGGAGCGAGATTAGTTGTATCACTGAGAGGGGACATTTTATCACCAAAATAAGCACCTGAGATGATGGCCCCGGCAATCATGCCATCAGAAAAACCATAGGCCTTCCCAATGGCCATAAGGGCAATGCCAATTGTTCCAGTTGTTGTCCAAGAGCTTCCTGTACTGAGAGAAACAATTGCACATGATAAACAGGCTATAGGCAAAAATAGGGCGGGAGAGATAATTTTAAAACCTATCCAAATAAGTGTCGGAACGATGCCGGCAATGATCCAGCAAGAAACAACTGAGCCGATAATGAGTAAAATTAAACAACTGTTCATGGCCGCCATGATCGAGCGAATAATTCCGGCCTCCATATCTGCGTAAGGTAGTTGTAATTTGACCTTCCCAATGAAAACCGCTAAACATGCAGCAATAACTAGCGCAAGCTGGTTTGGTCCTCCAGTTGCGCTGTCTTTAAATATTAAGACATTGATGACCATTAAAATAACGAGGGCACATAATGGAATTAGAGATAGCCCAAGAGAGATTGGTTTTTTATTCATATTTGTTCCTTTTGTATATGATTTCAAAATCGCTTACCTCCGTCAATTTTATGCAGTAGAGAGAAAGACATGTCAGAAAAAATCACAAAAGAAATTTCAAAACAGAAACTCGCTATTATCATCGCCGTCGTCCTGATTTCTTCGATCTGGGGTAGTGTGATGTACTTAGAGTACAAAATAGCACAAGGGAAAAAGCATTCAAGCGTTGTTCAGTTAGAAGAGGGTCTTTGTGTTTTTATTCCAAGTGGGTGTCATGCACTGAAGGCGGCTGATCATTACGGGTTGTATTGTCAATCGGGAACCACTGGTAAAATATATCTTGATGGCAGAAAAGCGCTGATGAATCAGGAAGCAAAGCAATTAGAAATTAAAGGAAAGACTAAAACTTATTTACTTGAAATAAACGTTTTTGAAAATAATAACAAAAATCTAAGTGAGCCTATTTCATGCTCACAATTTCTCAACTAAAATTTTTGGGTACTGATTGATGGCCACTGAGTTTGCCGGAACAACGTCATAACTTCCAGTACGATCATAAATAGAGACTAACGTTGACTGAAATTGAATAGGCCCTCTTGCACTAATATCCGAGACATCAATTTCTTGAGATCCCGAGTCGTTAACGGTCCAAATCATCACTATTTTTTTCGAATCAATTTTATCGATGAACTCGTAGGCAATCCAGTTCTCTTGTTCGTTATGGTACACATCGACAAAGTATGCATCCTTTAGCTGAGATTGTAAGTTCAATAGATAAGGGTAATTAGCATCAACTTGAGATTGGTGAGGGTAACTAAAGCTTGAGGGAGATCCACCTAAATTATTTTCCCATTCGATAAATTTATCATACACATATTTACGCCCAGAGAGTTCTGCCACAGCTCCGTCATGCTTGCTATTAATTGCTCTATCGTGATCGCGCTGATCAACAAAGTGCTCACTTAACCAATCCAAAAATTGTTGTGTCGTGTTGGAAATTTGATAGGCTTCTGATGTTTCATCCTCGAGTCCGACAAGGTCTTTTGCGTGGAAAGCAAATCCTAAGGTGTAAATTTTTGGAGGTTCATTGTTCATCAAATCATCACGCCAATTCCCATAAATTTGTAGAAACAAAGTTTTCATATGATCTATTGTGAGGTCTTGGGGAATACCGAAGTGAATATAGTCTTTACCGATAACTGGAGCTGATGGAATTAAGACAAAAGTCGAGCTTGTATCTTCTTGTAGCCAATGGTCTTTATGAGGACGATATGGGTTCATCACATAATGTTGAAAATATTTATAAAATATTTCATCTGGGCCTGCTTCTAGGAACGAGAACCCATAGGACTCCATTAGGCCGTGGTAGAGCTCTCCGTCCTCTGATGAGGCAGTCGTCGTATTATTTGGAACATGGGCTCCTCTGAAGTTAACTATTTCTTCTTGATTTTCAATGTGGGGAAAAAATTCAGAAATTCCAAGAGAAATCCAATCGTCAATTGACTCCCATACATCTTCGATGTCTGCCGCATCCGATGAATTTTTGGCATCTAAGTCTCCATGCAATTGCATCCAACTAAAAGGATAGCTCGTGCGATACTTTCCTTGATGGCTGTGAGAGCCAATACTTCCTCCACTTTCGTAGAGTTTTGTCAGCACATTTTCACATCTGTCATAAAAGTTGAAATCTGTTGATATGAGTTCAGTTAATTCGGTATTAAACGACTCATGCAATTTTGATGAGTTTTCTGTGTAAAACGTCTCCAAGTCAGTAAGCACTATTTCGAGGCTCTCTCCAAGGCAGAACTCCATGAATTCACCGCTGACAAGAAAAGAGACTTTAGCTTTGGGAAGGATATTTTCGACAACCCACTCTGCAGAGGATAGTCTCTCATCCATTGAATTTATTTTACCCGAAATTAAACTGAGCAGTTTTGTTCCATCATTGTTCCGCGGGACTGGATCTGGAGAAATGCTTTTTCCATCCCCTGGAACATAGCTTCCTGGATATTCGAATTCAGGCATTGGGTCTACATGAAAATCTATCGTGACGTAAATGGGGTAGTAAGTATTGGTGTAAGCCGTTTCATCATTTGTTGATGAAGGAGAATCCTGTGCCTCTATACTCTCAGGGAGATTAACCTCATTTGATTGATCTTGTTCAATCGAATTATTACTTGAACACTGCAAATTAAAGTTTAAAAAAGTAAACATAAGAGAAAGGAATATTCCTATCAAACCGTACTTTTTTTGTTTGACTGACATAATATTCTTTTCGGCAGTCTTTTTAACTTTACTTAGAGTATAAAGCTTCTAAAAATACATGATTCTAAGTATTTATTGCGAAAGTTCAAAGTTTTCAATGAGAAGAGCGGCGCCTAGAACACCTGCACTATCGCCAATCATGTGCTGATGTATTTTTGGGGTAGGGTAGTTTCTTAAAAATTGTTTAGCGGCCAAAATTTCTTCCACCCCAGCATAGAGGTGTGGATATTTACTCAATCCTCCTCCTAAAACGAAGTAATCAGGGTCAAGTATGTTTGTTAGATTGGAAATAAATTTCCCTAAATCCTTTTTATATTTTTCAAGTAGTTTATTGTCTTCTAATATGTCTGTTGCTTTTTTACGATCTCCATTACTAATAAAATACTGATCTTCTATTCCACGACCGCTAAGGTATAATTCAGCACAACCATTTTTTCCGCAGTAGCAGTCTCGACCATTTTCGTGAAGTGTCGTGTGCCCTGCTTCACCCGCACCACCTCTAGAGCCACTAAAAATTTTTCTTCCGATTGTTATTCCCGAACCACACCCAGTGCCAATAATAATTCCTACTCCAACCGCTTCATTAGAATAATTTTTGCCAACGCCTATTACAGACTCTGCTAGTGCGAAACAATTTGCATCATTGGCACATTGAATGTTTATATCTGTATCTAGGTTTCTCTTAAGATCTCCAATCAGGTCTTGATCGATAAAAGCTTGGGTGTTTCCATTGATCATTTTCATTGTGGAGGGATCAACACTTCCTGGTAAACCAATACCAATTCCTGAAAATTGATGAAGATTCATTTCTGTTTCTTCAAGCGCTGCTTGAATTAATGACGTGATGTTTGAAATGATGTGAGCGTAACCCTTATGTCGCTCAGTTGGGGTTCGCTTTTGTAAAATAATTTTATTATCTTGTATCAATGCAATTTCGATTTTGGTTCCACCAACATCCAGTCCAATAACGGCCATCTCTTTTCCTTTATGATCAATCTGTCCAATATTAACTGATGATTTCCAAAAAAAGAAGGGAGGCATGAGGCCTCCCTTGGTTTATTAGTTGATTTTAGAATTTTTTAGTAAATGGATAGGTAAGATCTAACTGTTTGCTCTAGCTGAGGAACATGTCGAAAATTAAGTAATTCTAGCTGACGATCCATCAAATTTACTCGTGCAACCATATCCACATGTTCACCGCGTCTAAGAGTTCCTCTGAGTAGTCGATCTAAGTCAACAATCACAATTGATTCATCCCCATACCTACCTTCTCTCACGGTAATGAAATCTTTTGGAACATTTCCTGAAAATAATGTTCTTCCGTAATCACCAGTTAACGTAAGATCAACGGCAAATCCTTTTTCGAAAACTACTCTTCCCATTTTCATGACGAGCTCGCCTTGGTGAACTTCAGGCCTCACATCAATTCTTTGGTTGATTGGCCGAAGAAATTCCTCTTTATCAAAAACCAGTACTTTTAATCTCCCATTAATTTCTGTGACGTCTCCATAATTAGAGGACCTCGTTTTATCTTTCATAAAAAATAAGTTTAAGCCCCTTGGGTTTTGACCTTGAAGCTCAAGGGTTAAGCTTTGCTTGTCGAGCCTGACAAGAAAATCGGCACGGCCGTAATTGTATTGATCTCCAGATAAGGTTTTAAACTTTATTTCCACATTTGCGTGATATCTCTTATCTGGTCTTCTAGTCCTAATTGTCTCTGGTTTATAGCAGCTATAACTTTCAGTTCTGTAGGTTGTCTCAGTTCGACATTCTTGTCTCGGTGGATGGCCATGCCGCCCTCCATGTCGCCCTCCATGCCGATGAGGTCTACGTCCTGGGTGTTCTGCATTGTAGTGATGGCCTCTACGGTCGCGACAAACTCGCCTTGTGACAGGAACGCGCCTTGTGCAAGTTGAGCGTACTTGCCTAGTTTCAGTTGTCCAAACTTCCTCCAAGTCTACTAATGTAATTTGTCTGAGGTCGTTACCACCATCATAAGTGATATATTGGGTATTTCGAGAAGATCGCCAGTCTTCACCATCACCATGCTCAGCATAGGTTGTGGCAAGACATAAAAAGGACATAAAGGTAAGTAAGATGACATTTTTCATTCCAATTCTCCTGTTTTGGTGGTGTCTTGAATTTCAATATTGCGGTTTATTGGCGAATGATCCATTAAGAATTTTTGGGGAGTCCTATTTTGTAGAGTATGTAAGAAATTTTAACAATTCATTGAGAATTTGATTTAAACCAGTGACCATTTGCCTCCATGTAAAAAATTCATCTATTTCATAAAAACATAATAACGCACAGGGCTATGTGATAGTCTTCCGTGGACTAATGGTCAAAAAACTTCATCAATAGGAGTGTAATATGTTGAAATTATTTGTTGTTTCCCTTGGTATTCTATTATCGTTGAACACCTTTGCGCAGGAAGATCACAAGATTCTTGTTCGAGATAAGGTCATTGATCTGGGAAAAATTATGGGTGAAGAGGTCACGCCGGTGAACAAAGAAATCAGATTAGTAAGAGATGATAAATCTCCAAACAATGTGGTGATTAAGCTTGATTATAATAAGCTTAAAAAATCATGTACTGAATATGAAATCAAATCGAAAACGAAAAAAGCAGTAAACGTTAATAGTTGTGATCAGGTATCATCTGGTACATCGAAGGAGCTTTATAATTGTGAAGTAAAAACGTTTGAGTCCTTTGATATTTTAAAAAGAGTTTGTTCTAAAAAAGGGATGATCCTGAAAAATGTATCTAAAAAAGTCCGCGTTTTATTTCTTCGCTCAGTCGCGCTCGCGCCAGGTGCAACTGAAGAATTTTCTATAAAATTTAATCAAAAGAAAATAAATAGCGGAAAAGTGAATATAACAGGAAAAGTTGAAAACAGTGCTAGTCTTTATAAAGTGAATAAACTTTTTAATTCCGTTATCGAGTTCAAAGCAAAATAATTTTATTAAAAAATAATAATAAAAAAGCCGAGTATTGCTCGGCTTTTTTTTATGGATGAAACACTTGGGTGGTTTCTTTTGCTGCTTCGGTTGTAGCGACATGAATTGTGTTCGCTCGACCTGATGGATCTTTGTTTTCTTGCCATTTTGGAATCCATCGCTTCACAATTTTTTCACAGCTCGGGTGAGAATAAAATTGATCATATATTTCTCTGTATAGATAAGCTTCTTTTGTTTCTGGAGTATTATGAGGAAATCGAGATGACCTAGTAAAAAACTTCTCATCACTCACTTTTTTCTCCGCATATGCTTTTAAATCGTCTACCCAAGAGTAACCAACACCGTCAGAGAATTGCTCCTTTTGGCGCCATAAAACTTCTGCAGGTAAGTAAGGCCGATCAGGTGTATCAAAAGCATTTCTCAACACAAATTTTTCACATTGTTCACCAACTTTAATAAATTTATACTTTGGTGAAATGCCCATCGCATATTCAAGAAACTCTTTATCCAAGAAAGGCACTCTCGCCTCAAGTCCGGCCCCCATTGTCGCACGATCGGCGCGAAGAACATCTGAGGAATGAAGTCTTTTTACTCTACGGACACACTCATCGTGAAACTCTGTGTAGCCAGGTGCATTTTGAAAATAAAGATAACCGCCAAAAATTTCATCG
>JAURQB010000012.1 GCA_030836365.1 Bdellovibrionota bacterium
CCTGGCCCGATGGAATCAACAGACAAGTACTTGATCCTTTTTATGAAGAAGTAGAGCAACTCCTATCGATCAAGCAAATTAACTGGGACCAAGTATCGATGATTGGTGGAAACTTTGCCAGACTTTTTTCTGATGCAGGCAAGAGTTGCGAGCCATGTAATTTTAACGTTGGTTCAGGTTGTGTTCACTGCGGTTACTGCGAATCAGGATGTAGTTTTACAAATGGCAAACTCACATTAGAAACTGAGGTATTCTGGCCCGCAATGGAAACGGGTAATCTCACTCTTATTACTGAGTACTCGGCAAAATCCATTAAGCAACTAAGAGGCGGTGAATATAGAGTTGACCTCGTTAAAACATCTAAGAACTCACTTCGATCGATGACGTCAAAAACCGTGATTGGTAAAAAAGTAATCTGTGCTGCAGGACCGATTGGTACGGTTCCTTTGCTTATTCGATCGACTCAATATTTAAAAAAATTATCACCGACACTTGGGAAATATATTTCCAACAATGGAGATATTAATTTTGTCTTGAAAATTCCTGATCACTACCCTGATCATTATGGGTACAAAAGTGACACAAGTTGCGGCACTATATCTTATGCATTTTGGGACAACCATCATGTGACAATGCATGCTGGAATGACCCCAATACAAGTCGCAGCTGGAGTTGATGTAAGACGAGAGGGCGGTCTTCCTTGGGGCTTAGATCATAAGCATTTCATGAAAGAAAATGTTATTCATCGACTCATTCCCGCTAACGGTATGGGACCTGTCCCTAGCGATATGAGTATGGATATTAACTTCTCTGGATTTGCTGACATTTCAAATCCTGTTTCTCCTGGACAAGAGAAGCATATTTATCTGATGTATAATTTACTAAAAAACCTAATGGAAGAAGTTAACGGAGAGCTTTTATTAACTGGTAAAAAATATCCATTCGACCTAGGAGGAAATCATATTTTAGGAGGAGCACGAATTAGTAATCACATTGATTCCGGCGTTTGCAATCCTAAAGGTGAAGTCTTCAACTATTCAGGTCTTTACGTTTCAGATGCAGCATCAATTCCAAGCTGTTTATCTATTAACCCTGCGCATACCATTGCCGCCAATGCATTGAGGATTGCTGATGAAATAATGAAATCAGATGGAGATCAGATATGATAAAAAAATTAAATAGAAGATCCTTAATTAAAGGTGCTGCAATATCAACCGCAATCTCCTCAACAGGAATTGTAAATGCAAGAGAAAATAATCCTTACCAGGAACAGACGTTTGAAGCACTAATAGAAACAATCGTTCCTGGAAAAATGAATGACCCCCTTGGACACCCTGGCTCAAGCGAGGCAGAGTCTATCAAATACTTATGGAAAGTGGAGCGGTCAAAACTTCTTCCTGTTCCATTCGGTCTAATTCGTGGTTTGATTTCAACTCTACTAAACGTTAAGTCATATACACGCTACCGGAAAAAATTCGCAGATCTAACACAACTTCAAAGAGAATTAATAGCTGCAAAAGTGGAGCAAATTCCAGGTGTTCCTCTTTTTTACCGAGTTATAAGAGCACCATTTTATACCGGCGCTGTTAACGATGTTGGCTTTAAGTATTTTGGCTATCCTGGCCCCAATAATGGATACAAAAATTTTAGTTTTAAAGAAGAGTTAGCGCCCGCCCACCCGCGTACTGTTAATGGGAATCTTCCTTAATATAAGGTCAAAAACATTCGTCATTTTAACTACTTGGCTGTCAAGCTATTTCAGTTTGACTTGTGTAAGCACTTGTAATTATGCTTATTTTAAAACTTACAACACCTTCAACTTCGTACTGGTGTAAAATACCCTTCATGGATTACTTCCTGCGAGACCTCGAGACGTTCGTCGAGTCCGGCAACTTCTCCAACTCAAATTACTACTTGAGTAAATACTCAAAGGAGGATTACGTGACTCTTTTTGAGGTTCTTAAAGATTGGATTTTTGACGGGCTAGAACAACATTTACCCAATGAAGAAATCGAAGACAACGCCCACCTACTCGTCTCCTCGTCTTTGGTTTATTGCTCATGGATTATCACGCACGTACTTAAGAAAGGTGTTAATGATCATTCATATAACGCCAGAAAATTAAAATATATTTTCTCCAAAACCGAATTAGATAATAAAGTTGAACTAAATTTAATAGAAGAGTTTTTGATCTCTGGCATGGGAATGGCCATCAGCCAATGCAGTGAAATTTTAAGTATCCCTAATAATGAAATTTGTCACATGGTTGTCAGTCTAAATTTAATGATGACTGAACACATGATTTCTCATGATAAAGAGCAGCGAGTCGCTTAATAAATGAAAGAGTTTAAGGACTCAAATATTTTAGTTTCCACTCACCGTCTACCTTCGAATAAACATTTCTCTCATGAAGGCGACTCTCGTGCTCCTGCCAAAATTCAATTTTATGAATATCTACCTCTATCCCCCCCCAATGTTCAGGACAAATGGGGTCTTTGACGGAATACTCTTTTTTCATTTCTTCAAATTTAGCACGTAAATCGTCGTATGAAGAAATCTCTTGTGACTGCTGAGAAAGTATCGCGCTTATTCGTGAACCAACAGGCCTTGAATTATAATAAGCTTCAGAAATTTCGCGAGATGTTTTAGACGCCCTACCTTGTATCCTTATTTGTCGTCCCAGACTATCCCAAAAAAAGACAATGGATACTTTTTCGTTAGTAAGAATATCCTCACCTTTTTTAGATTGGTAATTCGTAAAAAAAACAACTTTATCACCATTAAATTGTTTTAATAAAACCATCCGAGAGTCACTTTGATGATTCTTATCTACTGTTGAGACGCACATCGCATTCCAATTGCCTTCAACTTTATCTTTTGCCTCATCTAACCAAGTTTTCAATCGTTTTATTGGCCCTGTGCTCATCATGCCCTCACTTATTTATTGATCCATAGGTTATTGTAGTATAATGAACTCTACATGTTAGAACAATTGTTACCAGAGCTTTTTAAAAATCAAAATGATATTTTTCATCGACAGCGCCGGCGTGCACTTGTTAATGAAATGAATTCACTCGAGGACAAAAAACTCTCCTGTGCTCAGTGTGTTGGGAACTGCTGCACCTTTACCTCCAATTCAATGAGAGTCACTCCATTGGAGGCCGTGGAGATTCTTCTTTTCTTACAAAAAGAAAGAAGGCTTAATCAAGACCTTATCAATCAGCTTGAAACTAACGTTCTCGAATTTAGACTTGATAAAGAAACACTCTTCGGAATTAAGAAAAACTACACATGTCCATTTTATCTTGGGAAATGCAAAGGATGCTCTATTTCTAGATGGTCCAAGCCATACGGATGTCTGGCCTTTAATGCAACAGAGGAAAACGTCTTGGAAGGTAAGAGTTGTCAATCAAATCAAAGCCTGCTCGAAAAACGAGACAATGAATTTAAACAATTAGAAGATTCGATGAACTCTTATATAAAAAAGGTATTCCACCTACCATGGGAAAAAGAATCTATCCCCATCGCTTTACTCGAATTAATAAAAAAGGGTGAACTACGTCCACCCTTAGATTAATTAAATTTGCAAGAAACTAGGCTGCGTCTTTTTCTGCTGCCACCTCTTCTGCTGCTGGCCCCTCTGCTTCAACAGCTTCAACCTCTTCAGCCGCTGGCGTCTCAATGCTTTGAACTCTTGGATGGCTACAACTAACGAGAATTTTTGTCATATCCTCTTGAAGAAATTCAAACTTATATTGCCCCGCTATATCCTCCACGTGAATGGAGTCCCCAATGTTCATTTTAGAGACATCAACCATTAATCGGTCAGGAAGATCCGCCGGTAAACCTTTAACTGTAATTTCATGGAAGTTTTCCTTAAGGATTCCTCCTTCCATTTGGCCAAGCGCTTTCCCTGTAAATTCGATTGGAATATGCAAGTGGGCAACCTCATTTGCGCTCATTGCATGAAAAGAGATGTGAACTAGTCCACTTTGAAGCGGACCTCTTTGAAGCTCTTCTATACCAACGAGATACTTATCTTTTCCTTGAACATTTAATGTTAATTTTGTCGCGTGAGTCGCCAAGCATTTTCGTAAGTCTTTTTGAGCAATAACGATATTTATTGGCTCACAACTTTTTCCATATACACAACCAGGAACCCAACCGTCTTTTCTCAATTTTTTTGCACTATCATCATGATTTCTTGTTTTAGCGTTAAGAATAAAATCCATTTAATCCTCCATCAAATTTGCGATATAAGTTTTTCGGAGGAAATAAAAGAAACTATTTTTAATTTTATTCAGAGAATAACGAAGGGAAAATTTTTCACCACCGAACGCCATCACCCTGGACATCAACCTGAACCCATTCTCTGGTGCTTGTTTCAATATCAATGCTTCCCCAGTAATTATCAAGCTCCTGAGGGCTAAAAACCACTTCGATGTAACAATTCTCTCCGGGTGCTAAAATGCCTAAACAGTTTTCATTTAAATCAAAAGCACTAAAATCAGCATTTAAATCGACATTTAAAATTTCGACCGAGAACGGGTGATTATTCACTAATTCAAAATCCATAAACTCAGATTCACCAATTTCAACTTCCCAAAAATCGATGTAAGACTCACTTGGCTCGATTTCGGCAAATGAGCTTAGACAAAATGTTATCAATCCTAAAAGAACTATATACTTCATAACAACTCCTGATTATAGTCATCTTGACTTTATCTTCACCTAACGATTAAACGAAATAATACACTTTTCATCAAGAGGTTATCATGAATTCGAGTCTTTTCACTTCAACAAAACGATTTATTGGCTTTCCTTGTACTCACCGTCAATGGCTAGCAGACTCTCATTGTAAATTTATCCATGGTTACTCAAGAGAGTTTTATTTTGAATTTCAAAGCTCTGAACTGACAAAAGAAGGCTGGATTGTTGATTTTGGCGGCTTAAAAGAAGTCAAATCATGGCTTGATGATATGTTTGATCACACATTTTTAGCATCTGAAAATGACCCTCACATGGCACTTTTTGAAGAAATGGATCAAAAAGGAATCATTCAACTTAGAGTCCTGCCAAACGTCGGCATGGAAGGGACAGCAAAATATGTTTTTGACGTCGTTAACGAAATGATAAAAAAACAAACTGATGGAAGAGCTTGGGTAAAACTTGTCGAAGTTAGAGAAAATGAAAAAAATTCGGCGATTTACTTACCCGAAAAATAATTTAATTTTGAGCGAACCTTCTCAAGTCGCTTTTTTTAATGGAAACAGAACAATAATCCCTGCCTCTAGTGGAATGCTTCCTCATTCGAAAAGTACGCATGTGAAGATACTCAACAATGTTTTCTTTCTCAAAATCGCCTTCAACCCCTAAGTTTAATGAAACAATATCTTCTAGCTCTGGCCGACTCATTTGAGGACAAGTTGTTGCAATAATTTTTTGATCTAGCACACAAACGTCCTTGGTATTGGAATTATCTTGTTTTAATACAGAACCTTCAACGCACTGAACGAATTTAGTGATTTCTAAAGTTTCGCTTCCATACGTATTGAACATTAGTGAAACCAAGAGACAAAAAATTGGATATTTGATTTTAGTCAATACAAACTCACTAGAAAAATTTAAACTATTGCTTAAAATTAATACTTTAAAAGATTATAGCAATATATACGGTCATTAAATTTTGAGGACTTATAAGTATTTATTAAATCGTGGTAAGCGATATTATTGCCAACAATTTGAGCTAAAATAAATATCTTAACCTGACAGCCTGGAGGTCTCTATCTGTTTTTCATTTTCAACGACCACAAATGTGAACGAAATTGCGAGTACATTTAACGCTAAGATAGCAAAAACATCTTTTGAATTACTTCAACAAAAAGATCCAGATGCGCTAAAAGATGTTGTATATCCAAATACCTATTCAAGCGTCATGCTGAAAATGCCTCAGGGTATCGCCATCTGCCCCATGCGCTACAGACTTCGTCCCTTCAACAGCGATCAAGAAGTTCCATCCAAGTATAACTTGTACAATGCAAGAATTGAGGGGATTGAGCAGAAGAAAACCTGGGCACCATTGCTCGGTAAAAAACACGTTGCTGTCCCAATTAAGAAATTTCACGAATGGGTTCCAACAGACAAAGGAAAGAAAGTCGTCCAGTTTTATATGCCTGATCAAGAATTATTTTGGGCCGCAGGTATTTATGATATTTGGAAATCACCTGAAACTGAAGAGCAAATTGTTTCTTTTGCACTCGTGACCCAGGCACCTAATGAATACATTGAAAATATTGGCCACGATAGATGTCCGGTTATCCTATCTAACGATGAAGTAAATAGTTGGCTTAATATTCACGAGGTGCCTAAAGCATTAAGCTTTTTAACTAAGCCAAGAGAATATAATCTTACCCACGAGTGGGAGGACCCGCTTTTTACGATTGCGCAACAAGCAAAAAACGCTAAAATGGAACAATAGTTCGTTATTATAAGGCATCTGAGCATCGAATTCTTGACACCCCAAATGGGGATAGATAAAAAGAGTTTTAGCTTTTAAATTCCATTGATTCGTCGACAGTAAATCGACTCACACATAATTTTGGACACTAACAAGGAAACACTAAAGGTGGAGCAACAAATGACCCAAAGCGAAAACAATTCAGGAAACAGAAAAAGAAGACGCCCATACAACAAAAGACGTAGAGGCAACAACAGTAACAACCCAAACCGAAAAAGATCAGAACAAAATGTTGAAAAGAACGGTAATGTCCTAGAACCAAACCAAGGTGATAACTTCAACACTGTAGACGACCAAAGACAACTGCTACCACAATCAGTAACTATTTCGGCTTCAGACTATACTCAAGCATGCCAAGAAGCGATGATGAAACTAAATATTCATGATGAATCACTTCTCGATCATGAAATAATTGAAAAAGGTAAAAGAAATTTTCTAGGAATTTTAGGATCTCGAGAAATTACTTACAAATTCTTCATTGCTCAAAAGTACGACATAATTGCCCAAAGTTTCATGGAAGAGCTAGTTAAGCTTAGCTTCCTAGACGTCACTTTCAGCGTCGTTCAAGAAGAGAATATCCTTAAGATTGATTTTGAAGGCGAAGATGAAGAAGTTCTTAAAAACAATGGCTTCGAGCTACTAGTTAGCCTTGAGCAAATCACTAGAAAATTCCTCATTAAAAAAGCTGCATTAAGACAAGGCTTTAAAATCAAATTTTCTGTTGCAGGTGAAGTCAGCACGAAAGAGGCAAAGCTTGAGGCATTAGCAGCAAGAATGAAAGATAAGGCGATCAAGACGAAAAAAATCGTCACACTGAACTCTATGCCACCAAAAGACAGAAGAATCATTCATCAATATTTTTCAGAAGACGAGGAAATTGAAACAAAATCCCATGGTGAGAGCTACTACAAAAGAATCAAACTAGTACCATTCAACCTTGAAAAAAGACCTCGTAGAGATGAGGAGCAAACTCAAGAAGCTGCACCTACTGAGGTTAACAATGAAGTAGAAAGCACCGATGCAGAAACTAATGGCAACATTGCTTCTGAGCAAGAATCTTCTGCCGAATAGTTAAAACTAAAAATCTAAAAAAAGCCGAGTTAAATGACTCGGCTTTTTTTTTGTTC
Organism: Bdellovibrionota bacterium; assembly: GCA_030836365.1. Lineage (GTDB taxonomy): Bacteria > Bdellovibrionota > Bacteriovoracia > Bacteriovoracales > Bacteriovoracaceae > UBA1511. Next base: position 7,645 of record JAURQB010000012.1, read on the forward strand.
AAAATATTATTGTGACTAAATTTCTTTAACCAATGAAGAATTGAGATATTCATCCTTTCGAAAAACATAATGTTTTGCCGATTCGTGAAGAGCACTTACTTCATCCTCAGTTAAATCACGCACCTCAACCGCCGGATTTCCACGAATTAATTTTCGCGAACCATAAACCTTACCAGGAGGACAAACCGCCCCTGCGGCAACTAAGCTTTCTTTTCCAACGATCACATTATCCATTAAAAGACTTCCCATACCAATAAGACAAAAATCCTCTATTTGGCAGGAATGAAGAATAGCATTGTGGCCGACTGTTACATCAGATCCTATAACTAAGTCGATATTGTCGGTGATATGTAAAACTGAACCATCTTGAATATTTGTATTATCACCAATTTTAATTTCAGCGACATCACCGCGTAAAACTGAATTAAACCAAATACCAACATTATTACCAGTCGTTACTCGACCAATTATTTGAGCACCAGGGGCGATAAATACATCATCACCAATCTTCGGGGATATTTCTTTGTACGAAAAAAGAGACACTTATTACCACTTATAAGCAGAAAGAAATGCACCTAAATCCTGACGATCTTGAGCTGTCAGCTTCTTGATATATGGATACATCACCTTGTTTTCCCAGATACCATCTTGCATTTGCTTAATTTTATCTGCGATATACCAATCGTACTGGCCAGCAAGCTTTGGTGCCTTTTGAGATTTTTTACCAGTGCCGTGCTTTCCATGACATGTGATACATTTGCTATAAAGTTTTTGGCCACGAATTTGAGACTCAGTTGTTAGTTCAACGATAGGTTCAATATTCTCAACTACTTCCTCAACGATCTCTTCCACGACTTTAGGAGCTGAAAGTTCTGCAATTAAGTCTTTTTCTGCATGATATGATTTCGAATATTTCTCTAAATCGAAAAATGACTTTTCCACTTCGAGGTTTTGGCCGCTTTTTAGGTTTAAAACAATAATGATCAGTGTCAAGAAAACTAAGAGAACTGTAACTCTTTGCATAATATATCCCTAAATTTTTGATATTTTTGTGTGCAGTATATGGTATGCCCTTAAAATTGGCAATTTGAATGCACTATTTTTTAAGCTAAATCCGACGCTCTTGTCACTATTTTCACCAGCTCATCGTCACTATCTGAGATAAAACCAGCATCCTTCATCATTTTTAAATGTGAAATAACCCCGTCATAAAAGCCACCCACATTTAACAAGTAGATTGGCTTAGAGTGAAGACTTAGTTGCCGCCAAGTAAGGATTTCAAAAAACTCATCCAATGTCCCAAACCCGCCCGGTAAAATTAGAAATGCATCAGAAAGCAAATACATTTTTTCTTTTCTCTCATGCATCGTTTCACATACTTCAAAACCACTTAATCCCTTGTGATCAACCTTTCTTTGCTGCAAGAATTCAGGCATAACACCATAAACCAACCGGCCATGGCCAAGAGCGATGTTCGCAACTTCACCCATTACCCCAATTTTAGCACCTCCATAAATAACATCGAAATTTGCCTGCTCAAAAAGCTCGTCTAAAAATGATGTAATCCCTTGAAAGAGAGATTTATCTTTAGGCATAGACGAACCACAAAATACACCAAGCTTTTTAAGACTCATTTGAGAACCCTTTAATCGAAGGCTTAAAATAAACCTCGAGTTTCTTATCTTTATCAATTTGAATATAAAATGCTTCTTTATGGCCCAATCGAAGTTTTCTTCGCTCAAGATCAAAAACCATTTTTTTAAATCCACTAAAATAAGTTAATGAACCTCCTAGGGATATTAAGTCACTAGGGCCACTGTTAAGAATATCTTTTTCAAAGTTAATTTGAAGATTGAACTCCAGCTTCTCTCCTAACTTAAATGAACTTGGAAGTCCTTCTTCAATGATTTTAATTGAATTAAACTCTGTGGATAAAACGAGTCCTTCATCAATATAATTCTTCATCAAGGTTTCCACATTAAGTTTAATGAGCGCATAAGAACTAGTTGATACTTGCAAAAGAAGTAAAGCTAGAAAAACCTTAATTTTAAATAAATGATTCAAACCCATAGAGTTATACTACCAATATAAATTAATTTTTAAATCTTTAAATTGTTACAGTGGAATTATCTATTATGTATAACCTTGTCTCGAAGATATATTTTTTATTTTTAACAGTTATTTCAACTGCTCCTATGCATTTAATACTACCCAATCAAACTGACTCTCAATGGCATTTTCCTTTTCTTGAATTCATTCCCGCAGATAAGCTCACCCACCTACTGCTTTATCTTCCCCTTGGACTTCTTCTGACAAAACAAAAGTCCGTGAATAAAAAAATGATTTCAATTGCCTTTACTTTTGGGATAGCGACAGAGGTCGTGCAATATTTTATCCCCTACCGCAGCTTTGACCTACTAGATCTGGTTGCCAATGAAATAGGAATCATTCTTCCTTATTTGCTAGTTCGCCTGAAAAAACAAATTGAGTCGGCCCAATAAGAAAATATTGTTGATTACTAATCTCAACTTCGAAATCACCACCCTCGGCAGTGATAAAAACCTTACCCTTATTTCGATTAAGTCTTTCAAAAATAAAAATTCCAGCAGCGGTTAATCCAGTTCCACAAGCGAGTGTCTCACCCTCAACTCCACGCTCATATGTACGAATGCTATATTTTTCATCACTATGCTTTTTAACAAAATTCACATTGGTACCAGCGCTAAATCGACTGTCATATCGAATATTTCTGGCCACCCCTTCGTCATAATCCTTGTCAAAAATAACAACATGAGGAACACCAACCTCTATATATTTACAAGAGTCAGGCAGTAATCCCTCAAGGTTTAATTCTGGCCGATTAATTTCAGTCATCGACATCTTGATCAGATTATCCGTCAAAAACTCAGCTTGATACGAACCCGTATGCGTTTTAAAAGACAATATGGAATTATTATTTTTTGAAAAATTTCGCGCATAGTGACACAGCGCACGAGCTCCATTACCACACATTTCGACTTGTCCACCATCTGCATTATAGTAAGTCATTTCAAAATCATATTCAGCTGAAGGCCCGTATAGGAGAACTCCGTCCGCACCAATTCCAAAACGCCGGTCACAAATAGAAGAGATCTCTGAAGAATTAGGGCAATCGGCTTTATCAAAAATCACAAAATCATTACCGGCCGAAGTATATTTCCAAAATTTCAAATCCATCTCCTAATTCAGATTGCCATTAAATAGCTTTTTAGCTATAAATTTCTTCGGAGTAAAGGGACCATAGCTCAGTTGGTTAGAGCTCCCGGCTCATAACCGGGCGGTC
>JAURQB010000013.1 GCA_030836365.1 Bdellovibrionota bacterium
AGTAGCGACTTCAAAAATATCAGACGCAGATACATATTGAGCATAAGCATTCATGTTGTCCCATACAATTGTAGATGGTTCAGTCATTTTAGCATATACAACGACCTTGACAGTTTGAGGTGTATTAAGAGGAAGCTCGTATTCCCCCAAGTCATTTGTAGAGGTAGAAGTGATTGCTTGATTATAAGTAGGGCTTTGATCGTTCATATCAAAGAGCTCCACGTAGGCATTTCTTATCGGTCTCTCTTCCACCTGATCGAATAATAAACCGGATGAGGAAACTGGCACAAAGTCATAACTAAGGACGCCAAATACTTTTAGCTGAAACTCATATTCACCCAACTTATCAGAGCACTCACTTTCATTACTAGCATTATCGATAAACTTTCCATATATTTCAACCGTCTGAGTTTGGGCATTCGTCACACCCACCAAATACTCACCGTCGGAATACGGCCCGTTACCGATTTCATCTGAACAACTTGAGTCACTATAAAGAAATAAATTTTCACCACTAGCATTTCCTAAATAGCTGAGGAGAAATTGTGAGTCTCCATTATCATCATCACTGATAGTAATATGAGAACCAGGCAAAGGTTTATCTGGAGTAACAGTATCTAAAATATATTTTTTGTCATAATCAAAACATGATGACTTATTTCCAAAATTATCCTCAAGCTGCGTAAATATGCGATACTCTCCATCCCCAGAAGAAAGATCGAGTATAAGTGCTAAATTTTCATTTATTTCATCTGTTGATTTTTCTAACAAAAGATTGGAGCAAGTATCTGCTTCACCGTTATAACTTAAATAGGTTCGAATAAATCCATCAATATGTATGTCTCTAAACTCAATTGTCGGATTTAAAACATTCACTCCCTCTGTAATGGGAGATATGCGATAAAAAGAAGGTTTACTGAACTCAAATAAATACTTGAAGTCGCTCACAGCTAAACACTCTGTACTGTTGTCATAGATATCAATTATTTTGTATGAAAGAGCATACTCCCCTTCTCCTTGCGAGAGGTGAAGATCAATATTATCTTTTTTATTACTATCTAATGTTTCATCATAAGAAGAGACAGAACATCCACCCCCTGCGCCTTTATTTACATATAGAACTAATCTGTTTCCAGGAAGAAAATCATCAACCCTAATATTGGCCAGAGTGTTGTTTAATTTATGGACAAATACTGATGCCACCTCAGGGTCATCTGGCTCTGCGGGATTTTCGGGGTCTTCCACGGGATTGATATTAACATCCCCCCCATCAGCATAAATCAATATCAAATTAGGAACCTTAATCTCGTAATCTAACTGAATCATTCGTTCACACTGAGAAAAGTTTCCATACGGGTCTGATACTTGCGTATAAACTTCATAATTCCCACTTCCATCTTTAAGCTCCAACATCAACTCTTCAACTTTTAAGAACGTTCCCTTTTCCCCCTCAAGAAAAACTTCATGAAAAGGTATTTCACAATAATTGTTATTTTTAGATGAAGAGATAAATACTTTGAAAAATGAATTAGCATCGATTTCAGTGATTTTTATTTTTGGTGTTGGATAATCGATATCCACTGGAATATCAGGCTCAATATCTTCATCAATAATTTCAAACACAGGTATGGATGGAGCAGTTGTATCTAACTCATATCCGAGACCAATAGACTCACATTCCGAAATATTCCCTAGATCATCCATGCGAGTAACATAAAATTTATACTCACCATCAATACCAATTAAATCAATCATAAATTGATGACTACTTGTTTCCGCCACAAATTCGTAGCTCTTTACCAAGCACTCCTCACTTTGGAATAGTGAGTAGGTTGCCCCTTGCTCTAAATCGCTTAGGAAAAACTCTGGTGTACGGATTTTTGAAATTGGCGAATTTGGAGAAAAAAGTTGAGCCAAAGGCAAAGAAGGAGAAGTCGTATCCAATATATAATTTATATTAGCTTCAAAACATGCAGAAAAAATTCCAGATTTGTCTTCGAGTCTATAATAAATACTGAACTCACTATCTGGGTACTTATCACCGACAAAAAGTTCTAATTCAAAATTACGTCCTGAAACCTCGACCTCATCTAAAAAACCTGTAATACAAATGGGGTCTGAATAAAAATAGATAAACTTTTCATTATTCGCTCCAGCTGCACTCAGTCTCAATGTACGATCATTGGACCTGTCGCCCACGGAGGAAATTAACTCAAAATTTATATCCGAAAATCCAGAAAAATCAATTACCCCAGGCTCTGGCATGTCGGGGTTTAACACATAGGTACCACCAGGATTTGCGACCGAAACCGTACCACTTTCTTTAATTTCATCATTACAGGAAATTAAGAAAACCAAGATGTTAATATGAAGTAGTATCTTTAACATACTTGAGTATTTTACCATGACTTACCTTCGGCACCTTCATTAAGTAATTAAAATCATTATTTTTTACTGCTAACTAGAAAGAGTTTAGGATACTGGGGCCATCTCATTTTGCTGATTTAAGATCAACGTTTTGATTGTCAAAAGAGTCAACAGAGTTAGATAAAAAACTGTAAAAGAATTCAACAAAATCAACTCAAAATAAACAATCCAATTTATAATTAACTTTTTTAATTTACTTAAATTGCCTTGGATAAATCATGGACTTAAATAGACGAAAAAATATTCTTCGAAATTTACAGACAGATATTTTGCAAAATGAAAAAGAAATTTTAGATGCACTCAAAAAAGATCTCAATAAATGTGAGTTTGAAGGTGTCGCAACAGAGGTGCAATATGTATTAAGTGAGCTTGGGCACATATTAAAAAAAATCTCTAGCTGGGTAAAACCCAAAAAAGTATTTACTCCGCTTTTGCATTGGCCGGCAAAAAGCTACATTCATTATGAGCCTTATGGGGAGGTTTTAATCATTGGGCCTTGGAATTATCCATTTCAATTAATCTTATCTCCCCTGATCGGTGCCATTTCTGCTGGAAATACTGTTGTCATTAAACCATCAGAAATTTCTCATCACACATCTTTAGTTATTGAGCGCATGTTGAGTCAGGATAAATATAAAAACTATATTACTGTCGTTCAAGGCGGTGTTGAGGAAACAACTAAACTTATTCAAAAACGGTTTGATTATATTTTTTATACTGGTAGTACTCCTGTTGGAAAAATTATAATGGAAGCGGCCGCTAAAAATTTAACCCCGGTGACTTTAGAGTTAGGGGGAAAATCACCAACCGTAGTAACAAAGTTTGCTAACCTCAAAATTGCTGCACGAAGAACTTTATGGGGAAAATTAATGAATGCAGGACAAACCTGTATTGCTCCTGACTATATCTATGTTGATGAAACGATCAAGCCTCAATTCATTGAGTGTCTTCAATCAGAAGTAAAATCCCTTTATGGAAGTGATCCCAAAAAATCTAATGATTTTGGAAGAATTATTAGTGAACGTCATTTTGACCGATTAACAAGTCTTATCCCACAGAACTGTTTGATTGGTGGTGAATCTGAAAAAGAGATAAAATATATTGCGCCAACCGTTTTTGAAGCAAACGAAAATGATCCAATTATGCAAGATGAGATTTTTGGGCCGCTTCTTCCAATTTTAACTTATAAGGACACTAGTGAAGCCGTAAAAAAAATTAAGGAGAAAGAAAAACCGCTCGCGTTTTATCTCTTTAGTGATAACAATAGCGAAATTAATTATTTTAAAAACGAAATTAGTTCTGGCGGAATGTGTATTAATGACACTCTCATTCACATCGCAAACGGTAAACTTCCATTTGGAGGTGTCGGCCATAGCGGCATGGGCGCGTATCATGGGCATTTTAGCTTCGAAACATTTTCTCACAAAAAAAGCGTTGTTCATCGAAAAAGTTACTTAGACGTGAAGCTTAAGTATCCACCTTATTGTGGAAAACTAAAAATAGTCCGGTGGCTACTTAAGTTTATTGGCTAATAATGTGTTCTTTGAATAGGCCATAGGCCATCACACTTAGGTCAATTTCTTTTCCTAGGTCAGAAAAAATGACCATGGAATAATCTTTTTGATCATATCTTAAAATCAATGCTTGATGGCGGACTCGTACAGTGAAGTTTGATCCATCAGGGTTCGTTCGCCTTCCTGTATCCGGATTTGTTGTTGGCCCATCGTATCGACCGCCCTTATTGGCAATCATCACGTCAGTTGGCAAAAACCTTTTTGCCATATCGTAGCCCTTTTGTCCTGACAGCATAATTTTAAAGATAAGCTCACTTCCATAAAACTCACCACGATATAGTTTTTGCATAAACTCGGTGAACTCACTCACATTAATCTCATTTCCATGAAGACCGTTCATTGTAGATGAATAGCCCCAAAATGCTCTTGTACGAGTAAGGCCAAGATGTTGAGTAAACGAGTGCACCTCAAGTCGACCTCTCTCCATATTATCGCCACCTGTTGCATATTGAACGGTTCGCCACGCGGGATTACTTGAAACGACAATCATGTTGAGCAAATCTTGGAAATATTTTGATGAGTAAGCATTATCAACCGTTTGTAAAAATGCACTTCCTACCATTATTTTTGTCGTCGAAGCGCCGTAAAATAATTTATCTAACGTTTTGCTTTGAGATAACATTTTGCCACTTTCAAGTTCAACAAGTTTCCACTGAAATGGATAGTTTTCTATTTTTTGGCCCTTCTCTTTGAGCTTTCTATAGCGTTCACGCCAATCTTTAGTCGGCGACTCGCCCTTACCAAAACTAATTGAGAGTTTTTTATTATTAACAGAGTATTTGGTTAGTGAAGTGTCCCCATGATCTAGGCTCCATAATGAATCGGCTTTGATCGAGAAGGAAAAAAGTAGAGAAAAACAGAGAAAAAATAATTGCATTGCACACCTTAAGTAAAATATTTTGGAGTATGCTAAAATGAGATAATCAATAAGGAAATAGTTTTATGGTTAATTTACTCTCTCTTTTGGATGATATCGCAGCAACGATGGATGATGTTGCCGTCATGACTAAAGTTGCCTTAAAAAAAACCAGCGCTTTAATGACTGATGATCTTGCTGTTAATGCAGCGGTTGTTCAAGGTGTCGAATCATCAAGAGAGCTGCCTATCGTTTGGTCCATTTTTTTAGGCTCCCTAGTTAATAAGGTTATCTGCATTAGTTGCGTCCTTGCGATTAACTATTTATATCCTCCCTTGTTAACGATTCTTCTTTTTTTAGGCGGCTGCTACCTCGCTTTTGAAGGGGCCGATAAAATCATTGAAAAAATAACTCAGAAGAAAAATAAACAAGAAAAACCCATAAAGGCTGCTATTAATGAAAAAGACAAAATCTGGGGCGCAATTAAAACGGATTTTGTTCTTTCCATGGAAATAATTGTTCTTGCCCAGACAAGTTTAGTGGGGGCATTTTTGGAGCAAACAATGAGCCTCTGTTTTGTTGGCTTGGCTGCCTCTGTCTTAATCTACGGACTTGTGGCGATATTGGTTAAAATAGATGATTTTGGGGTTATTTTGATTAAAAATGGGCATCAAAAAATTGGTCTTACACTAGTGAATATCACACCAAAAATGATGAAGGGATTAGGTATTATTGGCACTGTTGCCATGTTAATGGTGGCCGGTGGAATTTTCTCTCACACTTTTCACTTAAAAATATATTTTTATGAGCACCTTCAAAACCTCATCCTCGGCTTAACCTTTGGACTCATCTTAAGCCTTGGCAGTGTTGGGATAAAAAAAATCACAAAATCAAAATGAATAAATTATTGCTCTCGCGCTAAGCAGTTTCTGATCCCTTGCTTAAGCCTTGTATGCCCAGAGATAAGAGTGCCGTAATTACTACCTCCGCCAGCGTAACAAGCGCCATGAGTGTGAATACCAATTATTTTTTTTGTTATTTTATCGATAATAACTGAGCCAGAGTTACCAAAGCGTGTATCGACATTGTGCTGAATCGTGCTTTGAGTGCCAGAGAGAATAGATGCTTCGTGAGTCTGTTGAGAATGATTTCGACTCGGACGAGAATCCTTACCAAATCCTGTAACAAAAATTTCATCGCCAACTTTAGCACGCTCATAACTCACTTCATAAAACCCTTGAACATCTCCCGGTAGTTTCCCTGTAACTTCGTTCGCTAAAAGTTCAACGACCGCGTAATCGTTTCCAGGGCCGTTATCCGAATAAAATGTTTCATAACGATCAACCGGATAACGATTTTCCTTACTCGCGCGTGAGAGCTCACCATTTCTTGACTTCGGCACATTAAAAGAAACCTCACGTAAAATACGATGACAATGACCTGCCGACAGTGCGCACTTTTTTCCAATCATGGTGACAGTGCATACACTAGTGGTTCCGTCATTCACTCGCCCAATTTTCTTATCTTCTGAAAATTCACGATCGTCCGTTTCGCCACAAATTGACTTATCACTACCGAAACTGGAAAACGAAATCATCCAAATAAAAAAGAAAATGTTACTCATTCGACCAAGAAAGAAAATGTTACTCATTCGACCAAAAAAGAAAATCTTACTCATTATTTAAAACCCGATAAGCGTTGGCCCGTCCTCCAACGGATAAATGGGCAAGGTCGCGAGTAATTACACTTTTTTCAATGATATGTTCTTTAAGCTCTTTCACACTCATTGTTTTATTTTGGGAGAGAATTAGGCCCGCAATTCCACTGACGAATGGAGTGGCCATACTTGTGCCGCTAAAGCTTCGATACCCATCACCAGGAACAGTGGACATAATATCACTCCCTGGAGCGTGAACATGTACCGTCCATTTTCCGTAATTTGAAAATACACTTCTGTTGCCACTGCCTTCAAACGCACCGACAGAGACAACATTGTCAACTTGATGATTTGCAGGATATGTCGGCCATTTGTCATTATCATTTTGCTTATTTCCACTGGCGACAACAAATAAGATTCCAGCTTCTTCTGCAGCGATAATGGCATCTTCAAGCGCCTGAGAAAATCCACCTCCCGACCATGAGTTACTCATAATGTCGGCCTTCATCATAATGGCGTAATCAATAGCTTGGATCGCACCTTCAAGCGTACCTGCTCCACTATCCGCGAGAAATTTAAGCCCCATGATTTGAACGTTGGCCATAACTCCCTTTGTTCCTTCTCCATCATGGGCCGCTCCAATAATTCCCGCACAATGAGTTCCATGTCCGTTGCCATCTTTTGGCGAAGGCAAATTCCCTTGGAAGTCATAACCATAAACATCATCAACATAACCGTTTCCATCGTCATCAACATCTGGCTCACCGTTAAGCTCAGCTATGTTGGTCCACATATTATCTTTTAGGTCTTTATGGGTGAAATCAACACCCGTATCGATGAC
>JAURQB010000190.1 GCA_030836365.1 Bdellovibrionota bacterium
GAGCTTAAATTTTTTAAAAATTAGCGTAAATTGTCTTATTTAGTCAATTTAAAGAAACCAAAATAAAGAAAGCTGATAAAGATAAAGAGATAGATAAGGTTATGAAATAGGGTAGATTTCATTTTTTTCATCACCGCTTTATTGGTAAGAATAATTAAAGAGAGTGCAAGTAATGGCATGAATAAGGCGCCGATGACGGCATAGGCAAGTTGTATATTTTCGAACTTAAACCATAGAGAAGAAATGGGAACGAGGGCCAGAAAATATAAGTAGCGTTGATAACTTTTGGTGCTGGTTAATCCTTCCTTTTGTTCACCATCTTGAATTCTGATAAAGTCGGCATAAAGGTAGGGGACACTTTGCCAAACGCCGAGCAGACTTGAAAAAACCCCATTCCAAAACCCAATGAGAAACAAGTATTTACCTGCGACTCCCCAATGTTGAAAAAAGATATCGCTTATGTAAACGGGAAACATTGATTTGGGGCCATCAAAGCTTGGTAGTTCACTCCCAATTATAATCATGGCCATACTAAAAAGAGCAGTAAGAGTATAGGCGAGAGCGAGATCTTTTCTTGAGGTAGATAGTCCCTCTAAGCCTTGCCTCTTTTTTTCAATTAGCCAATAACTGTAACTTAAAACAGTAAGTGTTCCACCAACTCCGCCTAATACGGCAATTGAGTAGGTCAGATTCGATGAATTGATGATGGGGATAAAGACGTGTGTAAAGGAGAATTGATCAATATTGAAAATCATCGCGGAAGTAATAATTACTGAGCTAAACATCATGAAAATAAATGTGGACATTATTTTTTCAATGACGGAAAAATTACAGAATCGCACAATGAGTACTCCGGCGATTGAGTGAATGATTCCATAAATAATTTTGCCGTGTTGGTAATTATCAGTTAATTGAAATATGTTATTTGCAGCTACCGCACATGCATTTATCAGTGCTCCTCCCACAAAGTAGCTCCATAAGATGAGATAAATTAAAAACGGCCATTTAATTAAGGGTGAGATTTTAGTGATCCATCCAGTAAGAATTGTTTCATTGGTCGCCATTTGGTAGCGCGCTAGTCCCTCGTTAAGAAAATATTTTAAAGCGGCACCAAAAACACAGGCCCAAAGCAGGGTGGTTTTGAAATTAATGCCGGCCAAACCACTCGTGATTAAGTCACCTGCGCCCACACCAGTCGCCGCAAGTAAGATACCTGTTCCATATACATGTAAAAAATTTTTCATTCGTGTATTTTAGAGAGAAGGCGTCTTATTTACAAGTCTGAGTCCATCAAGACATGAAGGTAGTCAACTTCTTCGTGAAAATCAAATCGAGAATGCTCTAAATGGACTAGAACATTTTGGGGGGCATCTGGAAAATTAAACGCGGCCCTAATAAAGTCAAATCGCTGAGGTTTCGTGAATTGTGTGAAAAAATGAGTAAAAGATATTTCTTTGCCTTTTATGTATGGTTCACTAAAACAGGTGACTCCTAGCTCGTATCCTGATTTTTGATTATTACAAATGAGTGCGAATGCGAGAGGAGCGACATAGCTCCTAGGTAAATCATCTGTAGTTTCGGATAAATGCAGAAGCTCTTCAATAAAAGTTTTATCTCTAAGTGTCCCAATTATATAGAATATCGAAGGAAGAAAGTTTTTATGATCATCTTGGAGAGACTCTCTAACGGCTTCCTCATAGATAATCCTTGTTTTTTTGTATCGATAACAACCCATTAAGGCGTTTGCTCGAACTCTGGGCGTTTCATGTTGAGAGAACTTTATAAAGTATTTTATTAGATCCTTATTGTTAAATAAAGAGAGAGTTTCTAGAACATTCGCGATGACTCGATCATCGGAATCGTTCAGGCCTTCTAGAATTATAGGAATTGCCTTTATATTATATAATTTTGCAATTAGCTTAGTGGCATTCAATCTTACTTGAAAACTTTTAGGGAGTACTTTCATACTGAGTATATCCATTAAAAAACTTATTCCTTCAAAGCGCTCCTGGGTAGATAAGGCCTCTAGTACAGCAATTTGTACTTCCTCCTTCTCGTGTTTGAATTCACTTTTGATCATTTCCGTTGTTGAGCCGTCGGTGGAATATCCAAGACCGATAATAATAGTTTTTCGGAGATAGTTTTTTTGATTTTGGTGAAGTTCTTCTTTCATTAGCTTAATGAAATTATTAGGTTTTAAAAATGATAGCATTTGTGTGGCCAAGACTTTTGCAACAAATACATCTGATTGGACATAAGCGACAAGAAGTGATCGATATTGTTTATTAAATTTATTCAATACATAGAAACTTAAAGACAGGGCAATTATTAATATTAGGCAGATAATTAATACTTCCTTTTGAAAAGCCAGTTTTGATGAAAAATAAAATAATCCGACGAGTAGTGGTGACGTTATGGTGAAGTAAAAAAATTGTTGGAGACTGATAAAAACTTTTTTATGGCATTTGATAAATGAATTGATAATTTGCTGCATTGATGGAGCAATAAGGGCCTGACCGATAAATTTTTGGGCAACTTCCAAAGCAATATACAATTCAAACATGTTAAAAAACAAACATAGTGTGGTTATAAAAAGCAGTAATAAGTTCGCAGCAAAGATGACTGTTAATGGAGATGTTCGTTTCTTTTTGATGACTTGGCCAAGAGCTACTCCTGCAACCACAATTAATAAAGATGAAACAAGTGTGTAATTGTTAATAACCTCGTTCATTTTTTCAAAACTTTCTAGGTGGTGTTTGATTTGAACATTAATGAGGTAGGTGTAGATTAGATTGGTTCCACCAATGATAAGGCATAATATACTAAACCATTTCTTCAGAATTGGTAAATCATCATGACTTACCGTTACTTCTGATTTTGAGTTTTTTTCAAAATTTATTTCCAAAATATGTTTAGGGAAAAAACCAAACGCAATCAAAATTGCCGTCATTAAAAAGAGAATAGAAGTAATTAATAGCGTTTCTTCAGGTGAGAGAATTATTTTGAAAATCTTAAATATAACAAACGATATAATGAACCCAATTCCGAGAAAACTTGAAAGGTACGAGAAGAAGGATTGTGCTCTGGCCGGATCTAAATACTTATTGGCCATTTCAACCGTTATCCATTTACAAATACCTATACTGAAAGCGGCCATTGTTATCCATAAAATGGCCAGCATCTCGGAAGGGATGTTGATGAAATAAAGTAATCCGTAAGCGATACTTTGAACAAGTACTAATGAGAATCCGAAATACGCAAATTTGTAGTTGGGGGTTGAAAACAGCCTGAAAAAAACAGTGCTTGCTAAGCCTGCAGCGATGCCTGTATAGACCGCAATGATTGGGGCAAGTTGACTGACAAGAAACGCGCGGGAACCAATCAAATTGATTTGGAGAACCGCCCCAATAATTGTCGTTATCAGTATCAAAAAAATTGTCATCGAATCACTATCGTGACTTTTTAGGTATAATTAAACTCTTTCGTGGTAAATGAAATTTGCTTAATTTTGAATAATTTCTCCATTGACGACAGAGATTAAATTAAAGTTATTTTGGAGGTCATTTAGAGACGGATAATCGCCTTTGATGAGTGAGTAGCGTTTAACCGGGTCGAAGTTTAGAGAGGTAAATTTTTGATTTTTTAGAATATAAATGAGCGCGCGGCCACTACCACTGACGGTTATCTTGTTTTCCTTGATAATCATACTTGTCATTTCATCAACCCCAATGCCTTTTAGATCAATGTTTTCTTCATTGAGTATATTTTTCATAAAGGCAAGGAGCCTTCCCTCCCGTTTACGCTCTGAGAAATGGGAGTCTGTAATAATGGAATTCATCAATGAATGTTTAATTAAATCACGTTCAATCGTTATTTTTTTAGAGCTTGGATGACGAAGTGCTTCCTCTGAGTAAATTGTTCCATTCTTGGCTGAAAAATAGTACTCGCCCAATATTGCTAAGCCGGCACTTGATCCAGCAATTGATATTCCTTGGGATAATTTTTCATTTATTTTTTTGATCAGATCAGTTTGCTCCCAATATTTTTGATACCGATATTGATCTCCACCCGTCAGAAAAATACTATCTGCTTTGGATAGATACTCTAGTGCAATTTTTGATTCGGCCCCCATTCTACTTTTTGTGGAGATTGTCGTAATGGAGTTGATTGGAATATTATTTTTTTCAGCGAGCTTGTAGAGATAGTGGGTATAGCGATGATTTATTTTTCTTTTCGTTGAGAGAATAAGAACATCTCCACCATTTGTATTTTTCAGGAGCTCAGTAAATCCTCCATGTTCGTTTCCTCCTCCGCCTTGAAGAATAAAACTTTGAGTGGGAGATGTTATTTTATCCTTTACGCTTCCGATTCGATTAATAATAAGGTGCTCTGAGTGATGAGATTCAAAAAATATTTTTTTGGTGATTTCAGCATTAAATACTTTTAGATGGTCATGCCCAATTTGAGGGATACTAAAAAACTCATGATTGTGAGAAGGATAATTTTTTCTAATGTATTGAAAGAAATGATAGGCTCGATCTATTCGATTTTTACCTTGTAGATTAGCCCCACAAGAGCGATCCAGATAATCCGTTTCTTTATCCTCTTCACTCATTAAGTAGATTACATGATTGTGTTCAAAATTTTTAATAAGCTCACTTGTGCTCAGTTGATTAAAATACGGAGCAACCTCGCCCTCTAATCCGTAAATATACTCATTGTAATCAGTGCACTCTTCTTTTATCGGAGTGAATTCAATAAAGTCATTTTCAAATTTCACTCTTTTTTCATGAAGATAAAGATAGCTTGAGGGATTAGACACAATAAAACTTAACGGATGAGAAATTTCTTTAGCAATCGTTGTTGCAACGGCGTACCGTTGAACAAACTGTCCACCGGCCGAGTGGCCAATAAGAAATATTTTTTTCAAATTTGGA
>JAURQB010000191.1 GCA_030836365.1 Bdellovibrionota bacterium
CCAGGGCAATTTGAAATAGCACCAATTTTTGAAGACGCAAACGTTGCGGCCGATCATAATCAACTGACAATGAGTACGATTGAGCGAGTTGCTGAACGTCATGATTTTAAGGCCCTGCTTCATGAAAAGCCGTTTCCGGGCATTAACGGAAGTGGAAAACACGTAAACTGGTCAATGGCAACAGATACGGGAATTAATCTTCTAAACCCAACCAAAACTCCGCAAGATAATCCACTCTTTTTAGCGTCTTGTGCTTTAGTACTACGGGCCGTCTATCGTCATGGTGATGCGATGAGAATGAGTATCGCCAGTCATGGAAATGATCACCGTCTTGGGGCGAATGAGGCTCCTCCAAGTATCATTTCGGCTTATTTAGGTGAGGCCCTACAAGAAGTTTTTAACTCAATTGCATCAGGTAAAGCACACAATCCTGGAAGTGATAGCGGCATGGATGTTGGTGCGAGTCAGTTGGCGATGGTCGCAAAAGATAATACTGATCGTAACAGAACTTCGCCATTTGCTTTTACCGGTAACAAATTTGAATTTCGCGCAGTCGGATCAAGTCAAGCAATTGGTTTTCCATTAACAATTCTAAACTCTGCGGTTGCCGAAAGTTTTCATGAAGCGAATGAAAAGCTTCAAGAATTACTGAAAGGCGGAATGTCGCCAAAAGATGCGGCGAATGAAATTGTTAAAGAATGTTTAAAAGAGAGCTCTACTGTTATTTTTAATGGTGATAACTATTCTCAAGATTGGGTAAAAGAAGCACAAAAAAGAGGGCTTCCCAATTTAAGAACATCTGCTGATGCTTTTAGTGTATTGAATGATAAAAAAGCAATGAAGTTCATCACTGAAATGGGTGTTTTAACTGAAGGGGAGATTGATACGCGAAAAAATGCTTTTGTTGAAAAATATAATACCTGTCGGGAGATTGAATTTGATTCAATTAATCAAATGGTTTTTCAACATGTATTGCCTTCTGCTTTCGAATACAAAACGAAACTTGCCGCACTTATTCGTGAGTCAAAGTCCATTGGAGTTGAATATTCAATCGAAGAAAAAATAATGAAAAGGTTAATTCTATTGATCGATTCGGTTCATTCGACTGCCCAGATTCTATCCCATGGGGTTGAAAATCTATCAGGTGATGTCATGAAGGATGCGGAAGAGATTGCAAAAAATCTACTACCATTAAGTGAAACGATCGCAAATTCATGTAATGAGCTGGAAGAAATTATCCCATCTGATAGTTGGCATCTTCCTACTTATTTAGAGATGCTTTTCGTTCGATAATTTTTTTGCATAAATACCAATGTTTCTGGGGGAAATATTTTCATTAAAATACTCCCCCAGTTTTGTTTCATATCCACGCTCTTCAAGGTAGCACGCTCTATCTAAGAGTATCCACAGTTCAATCGCGCGTCCAAACTGCCAACGAATGATATTCATGCAAAACATCTCATCAATTTTTTGTTGAACTTCTTTTTGGAAGAACCAGTGATCGATCTCACTTGCCTCAATTTTACACTGAATGCCTAAGTGAGAAAGCTTCTTAAAAACGTAGACTGAAAACGGCCCCTGATAATCCTGCTTTTTTCCATCGCCAACATTAATAAATTGTTTTTCTCCCAATACATCGTAAAGAAAAAGATGAATGCCATATCGGAAGCTTTTAACTTTTCTTTTCATTAAGTAATCTTCCCAAGTCAAACCTGTGTGGGCCCTTGTCGCGAGAGTTAGTGCATATTTAGATAAAGGTAGTGCGTACTTCTTTGAGGCATTTGAAATACCGATACTTTTTCCGGGACCGAGTTTTAAATAGCAGCAACCAAAATTGAGAAGCTGGGTCTGTTCATTTCCCACGCAGGCCTGAATAATGGTGTTCGCCAATGGGCCGCAGGTGTGAAGGCCAAGGCATAAATCCTGACTGCTTGTTCGGTTATTAAGGAGTATTTTTTTTGACCGTTCAATATCTTGTTCAGGTAAGTGTGCACAGCTAAAAGTGACGTCCTGCTCTTTAATGAGGGCCTTGCCTTTAGTGACAAATTCAGGGTTCATTTCAAGACAAACACCTTTGATATTTAATTTTTGAGCGAGCAGTCTTGATAAATGCCCTTTTCCGCCACCAATATCGATAAATCCATTTATCATTGAATGTTGAGATTTTTCCTCCTTAATAAAAGAGATTAGCTGCTCAATTTCGTGTTGCTTTTTGATTTTTAAACCAGTTCTCTCGTTTATACTGAGAGTGCAATCTGTGGGTTCATTTGATGATTGTTCAAATTTCTTTGAAAGAAAATCACTAAGGTTATTTATTTCATTAAATATATTCGATAACTCTGTATTTTGTATGGGAGAAAATGATTTCTTTGAATCAATTAACCATTTCTCTTTTTCACTTAGGTTCAGGATTTCTTTTACCCAATTACTGGGAAAAGAGTCATAAGACTCAGGGTAATAATTAAGGACTTCCTTTTCCCAGATAGAAAAATACCTCATTAAAAAGGTATGAACCTTTTTTAGTTGGCTATAATTTTTTGAGGGTAGTGTATCCATTAATTACTCTTTAGTGCATAATTGCTGTTGTTAGCAAAGAAAAGGTGAAAACAAAATGGGCCAGCGAGAAAATTCCCACTCTAAGTACGTTGTCTTCGGTTTCGGTGTGAGCGGAAAACCATCCTATAAGCTATTGAAAAGATTAGGCTTTGATGTCGCTGTTATTAACTCCGGCCCTCTGTCTCAGTGGCGAAATAATCTGGCCGATGAAAGTGATTGTTTTGAACAGGGAAGCCCCGCTGCAAATGCTGCACTAGCGGCTGCCAATTACATTGTCCTTTCACCAGGAATTCCTAGAGGCCATGAATCTCTTAAAAACATCAAGGCCGAGATCATCAACGATATTGAACTTTTTTATCGCTTCAAAAAAACAAAACCTAAAATCTTAGCGATCACTGGATCTAATGGAAAGACAACAACCGTAACAATGTTGGATGAGATTTTAAGAAGAGGAGGTAAAAGCGTTTTCTGCGGTGGGAATATTGGTAAATCACCGGTTGAGTTTCTTTTGGAAGGTGAAAAAGAAGAAATTGTTTTACTAGAGCTTTCTAGCTTTCAATTAGAAACAGTTGGCCAGTTTCATCCAGACATCGCGGGAATTTTAAATATTCAAATGACGCATGAAGAGCGCTATCAAGATTTTGATGATTATCAGAATGCCAAACTTCGAATTTTTCGCTCCAACAATACAGGCCAGCGTTTTTATGCCGATCAAGCAACTTCACACGTCGCCCCGGAAGTACTCCTTTATGATTCTCCATCAGAGATAAAAGAGTTAAAGGATAAATTTGATTTCTCCTCTTTTAAGTTACCCGGAGAGCACAATATTTTAAACGCATCGATGTGTGTCTTGATGGCCAGAGACCTCGGTGTTGAAGATTCCATTATACAAGATGTAATTAATAATTTTTCTGGTGTTAAAAATAGAATTGAATTCGTCGGAGATATTGGCGAGGTAAAAGTTTTTAATGACTCAAAAAGCACAAATATCTTTTCAACTGCGACAGCGATTAATTCTTTTAAGGGCGACAAAGTTCTATTGCTTTTAGGCGGACAAATTAGAGATCGAAAAAATATAAATGTCGCTGAAATTGAAAAATTACTGGGAACTGTTTTTAGATATGCTTTTTTTGGAGAATTGGCCCAAGTTAAAGAAATAAAATGTGAACATCGATTTGATTCGTTAAATGATATCGACTTGACGTTATTGGCTCAAGGGGTGGATGTTATTTTATTTTCTCCCGGATTTCCAAGTTTTGATGAATTTTCAAATTATGTTGAACGGGGCGATTGTTTTAGAAAAATTTTCTCCCGCGCGTGATCATTGCGATACCTATTGCTAGTAAGATTCCAAATAAAAATTGAAGAATACTTTGCTCATGATTATTAGTGGAAACGGTCGCACAATTAACGATATTAGATTCTGGTGGATACAAGTAGCTCACAGCATCTCGGTCATCTTGCCCTAAGGTTTTTCTTTTATCTACAGTTGAAAAGTACATAAGGCTATCATTTACTGTGGAGTGGCCAAGTCCAAGAGCATGTCCAATTTCATGTGCTAAAACGGCAACCTGATCATCCGTGCTTAATTCGTTAAATTTAGTGTCGGCAGTGTCGTTCAGTAATACAACACTACCACTTATTGTCCCGCCACTGGTGTTATTAGGAAGTGATACTCCTAATATATTACTGCTAAAACCATTTCCCTCTGTGCTGTTATTGCATGAAATAACAATCCCATCGCTAGGAAGCATATTGGCGTTTATTTGACAGCCTCCACCTTCAAAAATGACATCACACACACCTTCGTTTTTAAAAGCGGCACTAAGGTCTTTTGTTCCCACAACTTCCAAGTGTAAAGCTGAAGTATTGACTGTATTCCAGTAGAGTGATGCTGCTTCTTTAGTGAGATCAACAAGCTCGCTAGGAGTCAGACTGATTTCATCACAACGATGATTGGCAATATAGACGTTTATTTTTGGGTCTGAGAATCTGGCTTCCTTATCATTGTTAAAGGTAAAGCCGTAAGTTTTAAGTGATAGAAAAATCAAACTAATTAAAATACTTTTCATACTAAATCCACGTGACTAGGTTTAGAGATAAGGTAAAGCTACGAGCACTGTCATCAAATGGGTGATGAGTAAGAATACCTAAATAAATATATTTTGTTCGGAAGAATTCATAACGAACGCCAATTTCAGGAACAAATCCACCAATAAATCGTGACTCTTCCGGAACATAATAAGTGGATGTTGAGTTTCCATTATTTTGAAGACTCGTTCCTCCTGCGCCGACGATCAGGTTCATTAAATAAGTGCTTCCATAAATAAGGTCGAAGTTTTGGGAAATAGGGTAGAGTAAATGAAAATTTAACTCGGCCGTCCATTTTGTATAGAGTCCGTCATCACTGCCCTGTGGAAAAAATAAGGAAGCGCTCGGATAAAACCACGTGTTGGTAAGGTAGGGAGCAGGCATTGAGGTCGCGACAAAAATGCCGGGAGAGAACTCCAAAAAATTAGTGCTTCCTTGATCATCTGTTTGAACTTTTCCAATGGTGCGAAAATTGTTTTCGATGCCAATATAATTCGCAGATGCTGTAAAAGTAACCGTATAGAAAAAGAGAAGAGATAATATTTTTTTCATATGATTATTATTCCGATATTTGCTCTGTGTGTCTAATTAATTTCCTTTGCACGAAATATGCTCTTGCAGTAGAATTCGCTTGACGAAAACAAGGACTATCAAAGATGAAAAATATCACTATTCCAAAAGAGTTAAAACCAACAGATCCAAGGTTTGGAGCAGGTCCGTCATTGGTTCCTGTTCAATTTATCGAAAGAC
>JAURQB010000192.1 GCA_030836365.1 Bdellovibrionota bacterium
ACAAAAGAAAAGATCGCCGCAAAGAAAATCTCTGGCCAAGAATACTATCAGACTCGCGTCCTCTATATGAAGGCCTATCAAGAATATTTAGAGGCTAAAAGAAACTGGATAAATGATAATGAGAAATTAGCATTTTTAATTGATGATGAACCATCAACAAGATATATCGTCAGTGAAGAGTTACGCTTTATCCATTTAGAAAAAGAGCTTCTGAGCCTAATGGATGTCGGAAAGAAAAACTCTCCTCGAGTTCTTACTGCTTACTCTCAAAAGAAAATAGCAGAAAAAAGTTTTGAAATAGCAAGAAGAGAAAATATGGCACTTCCTGAATTTAATATTAATTTAGGGGCATTTACTCAAACCTATACAACCGGTCAGTCCGATCAATTATTTGGTAATTTTACCGGCAACAAAAACCTGGAGGTCATCGCCTCACTCACAGCAACATGGAATATTTTAGGGGTAGACGGCTTTTTAAACAAACGTAAACTTCAAAATGCCAAGTTACAACGACAAATATCTGACCGACGACTGAAACAACAAGAAGACATGATAAGCTATTTAGTTTCAAATTATTATCATCAAACGAAGAATTATGAAAAACAGGTTAACCTTTCTCAAGAGCAAGAAAAAACTGCGGAGTCTGCCTACAATATAACATTTAATAATTACACACTAAGAAAAACATCTTTCTTAAACTTTCTTCATTCACTTGAAGATCTCATTTCAGCAAAAGTTGGAAACTTAGAAAACAAGCGAGACCACCTTAAAACAAAGGTACAGTTAGCAGCAGTTATTGGAGTACCTGACTTTCCTGGAAACTTATTTGAGAACCATGTCTCAAAAACCAGCGGAGAAAACGCTAAAAATAGACCAAGAGAGTTAGCTCCTCAAGAAATAGAAATAGACCCATACTATCAAGGCGAATAACATGCTTAAAATACTTTTTTCAATTTCCTTACTTTGCTTAATTTTCCGTGCTCAAGCTCAAGACGAACAAAGGGAACTAGATCAATTTAGAGCTGAAGTCAGGCTAGATACATCGCAAAACTTTAGAGAAGACTTAAAAGAAATCACTAAAGGTCACTTTGGAACAAATATTTTAGAAGACCAAAGAAATACCACAACTGGTCTTGAGGTTTCCTACAATACATTTGAAGACCTTAACCGTTTTAACTTTTCTCTTCTCTTTAATGCTGACGTAAGGGATTTGACAGACATTTTCTATGCAGAAGTAGCGTTTGGTCTTTTTTTAAAAGAAAATAAATATTTTGATTTTTTTATTAACACTCAAAATAATAAATATGGAACCATGAGTGCAAGAGCAGCTGATATTGCAGTTGACCCAGACCTCCTAGATGAAACAAAAGAGAGCTTCTTTTCCTTTGGAGGAGGTCCGACTTATAGAACTTATTATATTAGAGACCTCATACCTATTAAAAACCTCTTTGAAACAATTCACGCCGGGGCAGGTCTAGGTTGGTTTTTTGAAGATAGAAGTAATGAGGGGTACTTTGGTCCAGGTATCAAAGCGGAACTTGGTATTCATTACCGCGCATCAAAAAATTTTCACATCGGAACCAAATTGAATTGGAATCATTTCTGGGTTAAAAGAGATGAGAAGTTTGTCGATGAACCGCAAGGGATCAGAACGTTGTCATTAACATGGTTAGCGCTTGGCTTTGATATCGCAATCTACCTCTAAAATTAGGATTCAAAATGATCAATAGATATGAAGTAAAAGAAATTTCCACTCTATGGGAAAATCAACATAAGTTTGAAGCCTATCTCAAGTATGAATTAGCCTTAATTAAGGCGCTAGAAACCCAAAAAATTGCACCATTAGGAACTGAAAAAATAATCAAAGAAAAAGTCAAAATATCGCCATCTCGAATTGAGGAAATTGAACATGAAGTAAAACATGATGTCATTGCATTCTGCTCTTCAGTCACAGAACAGCTATCAGAAGATGAAGCTAGGTTTTTCCATTATGGTGTTACTAGTTCAGACGTCATTGACTCATCTATAAACATGCTTATTAGAGATAGCCTTAACGTCATTATCGAAGATTTTAAAATATTGTTAAAAAAACTATATGCGTTTTGCGAAAAAACAAAGAATGTCCCCTGCATGGGGCGCTCCCATGGAATCAACGCAGAACCAATAAGCCTGGGCGGAAAATTTCTAAGCTATTATTGTGAATTTTATCGTCGCTTTAATGAACTCAATCATTACAAAAATCATCAATTAACAATTCAATGCTCTGGCGCGGTCGGTAATTACACAATTTTAACAACTGAAATTGAAAATAACGTCGCCTCCATTTTAGGACTAGAAGTTGAGCCGGTATCTACTCAAATAATACCCAGAGATAGAATGATTAATTTAATGGGAATCGTCTCAGCACTTGGATCTTCAATTGATCGAATATGCATTGAGTTAAGACATTTACAACATTCTAATATTTCAGAAATTAGTGAAGGTTTTAGTACAAACCAAAAAGGCAGCTCTACAATGCCTCATAAAAAAAACCCAATCTCTGCTGAAAATTTATCTGGCATCTCAAGACTCTTAAAATCCTATTACCAAGTTGCTCTTGAGAATAATAACCTTTGGCATGAAAGAGATATTTCTCACAGCTCCGCTGAGCGCTTTATTCTTCCGGATTCACTTGGACTCACTTCATATGCATTAAGAAGACTTTCATCGACGATTTCAAATTTAGTTATCCATGAAGACAACATAAATAAAAATATACCACACAACAAAGTCTATCTATCAAGTTATTGCCTTCATTATTTATTAAAAACAACTTCTCATCGAAGGGAGTTATTATACAAGCTTATCCAAGACGCCTCATTTAATAGTTTTGACCAATCAGTTACATTTATTAAATCACTTGAAGCAGAGTTAAAAAGAAATAAGATCACAACAGACTTGATCAAAACACTAGATTCAGCAAAAATTGATCATATCTACTTAGCAGAGATTGACGCCGTCTTTAACCGAGTTCAAAATACGTATTCGATTGATTCGATCTGATAACTAGAGAGATAGCTCTTTTACTCTTTGCGCTAGTTTTTTAGGAAGAATCATTAATTGATCTCCACTTGATACAATCACCAAATCACTAACACCAATCAGCGAAACATTTTTCTCTGGAGCAAAAACAATATTTCCATTTGATTCAATTTGCCTGAAGCTATTTTTCGACGCCAAAATATTACCATCGACTTTCTCTAGGACATCTTCTAAAGCATCCCACGACCCCAAGTCATTCCAATCAAAGCCCGCTGCAACCACAGCAACATTCTCACTCTTCTCCATGATGGCATAGTCAATACTATCTTTTGGAAGCTTTTGATAGATTGAACCTAACTCGCGCTCATCGCCAAAAGCATTTTCTATTTGCTCTCTATATTTATCATATTCAGGAGCATGAGTTTTGAATTCATTTAACAAAAGTGAAATCGGCGCGATAAACATGCCTGCATTCCAGAGATAATCTCCACTGCTCAAATATTCCTTGGCAATATCTATCGATGGCTTCTCTCTAAAACTTTTAACCTCATTGCCTGCACTAATAACTAAACCTTTTTGAATATATCCATATCCGGTATGGGGCGTGTCTGGAGTGATACCTATTGTGACGATTTTATTATTTTCACGGGCGAGAACGCTGGCCGAGAGCACTGTTTTTTCAAAGCCCTGATGATCTAAAATCACATGGTCACTTGGAAGAACGGCAACAATTGAATTTTCATCATGGCCATCATTTAATAATTTAAGAAGACCATAAAAAATACAAGGAGCGGTATTTCTCCCCTCAGGCTCAAGAATTATATTTTTTTCATCTAGAAAATCAGAAGTTTGTTCTGTCGCAAGCCCAAGTTGATTTTTGACCGTTACAACATAGCGATCTTCTCGAGATGAAATATTTGTAATTCTTGAAATTGTATCTTGTAATAAAGATCGATCAGAAAATAAATTAGTGTACTGTTTAGGTTTATTTTCAGTCGAAACTGGCCAAAATCTCGTGCCTTTACCACCGGCCATTATTAACGTTTTTATCATTGAAGACCTTCTTTAGAAGTTAAAATTATATGTAACTTCAAAAGAATTTATCATATTCGTTGAGGGAGTGCCATCTCTTTCCTTCGTGACAACGTCCCAGGTAATATCGTTGGTATAAGTTAAGCTAATATCCAAACTAGTTTTGTATGAAATAGATAAGCTATTTGTAAAAGGCCCAGAGTCTGTCCAATCGAATTCTTTATTAGAAAAATCATGTAATGGCTTGTACCAAAAAGTATTAATAAAAGAAAAATTTTCAATTGGGATCCAGTAAAAGTACAATTTAATTGAGTGCCTAGTCTTTTGAGTTTTCTGATCAACCTTAGCTTCTTCAAAATCGCCTAAATCATTTTCAACAAAATCAATAAAACTAACTTTTTCGTAATCCCACTGAATCCCATAGCTAATCGAGAATTCCGGAATCTTATCCGTAGCAATAAAATTGTACGAAAGTCCAAAAGGAATTCCACTCCACAAGTAGTCTGGAGAATATAATGGCTCGTTGTTAAAAACATCTGCGGTTCGGGCCCTTGTCCAAGATAATGAGGCCCAGTATGAAACTTCTCCGAAGAGATTGTTGTAAGTATAATCCAATGAAGCATAATAGTAACTTGAAGTTAAAATGCTCGCTTCATTTTCATCTGAAAATTCAGACTTTGCAGGTTTTTCAGTAGAGTGGGTATAAGTATAGCTAAAGTCAAGCGAGGTATTTTCACAGAAAAGACAACTTAAATATAACGAATAGCCTAGGTCCTTGGTCTTTGGGACACGAGAAAAAGAAATAGGACTAGCACTTAAGCTCCAGCTAAAATAATCTGTTCCAGATTGCCCGGCACGTATAATTTCTTCAAGCTCTAAGTCAGGATTAAATTCAAAAATATCATTTTTATCAATAACTTTTACCGAACCAGAGTCTACTAGATTATTAGCAATCGAAACGTCGAATATATCATTACTCATTGCCTGATTTTTGTCCCTACTCAAATAAGAGCTATAAATTGAATCAACATTGGCGCCTATAACATTCTTAATATTAATAACACGCTTTGGAAGATGTCCGAAATGAAGCTTTTTGGCAATAAAGTCTGAATTTACTTCGAGCAATGAAGGCGTATAATTATGGTAGGTCAACCACATTGATTGAAATTTATCAGATTTAACAACAACTCCTCTAAATGCAAACTTTGAATTTTTATAAAAGCTAAAGTGATCGTTTTCATAAATTCCATCCGATGTACCTCGGTTAATAATCAAGTACCGATAGTCTGATATAACATTCTTAACAGAGACATCCGCAATTTCATCGACTTTATACAATATCTTTATCGATATTCTTTCTCCTATTGTGATGTAGGCAAATCCAGCGATACTCCACCCAAATATAACCGCCGATAAAAAGAACTTTCGTATAGCTATTTTAATCAAATTGAATAAAGACATAGTCTTGGCCATCGAAAAGAGTCTGATGTTCAACAACATAATTTTTCGCTTCAATTATTGAGGGAAATAACCCGAGACTCACTCTGAACCAAACCCCTCGGTCTCCGAGATAAACTTGATTTATAATTGGGTTGTAACCTCGCACTCTGAATCCATCTGCAAATGCTTCAGCATCTTCATTATTTTGATGGCTACCAAGTTGAATCGTCCATTTCCCAGAAATACTTTTTGTTTCTACCACTGAAGAGTTGTCTAACTTAGCAGTTTCTTTTTTTTTTTCAGATACACTTGGTGTGGAAATTTCAGCTGAATCATTTTCTAGAACTTCATTATCAATCTTTTGTTTTAATAATTCTATTGTTTCAATATCAGAACTTGAATCTTTTTCATTTTTTTGGTGATCAACTTTGTTAACCATTTCTTCTAAAATTTGTTCGTCTTCTAAGAGTTTTTCTTCTTTTTGGCTTAATAAATTCACCCTTTCTAAATCAACAGCTAAAACACCTTGCTTCTCAAGAGAGTAAGACTTTCCTATTTTTACACCAAATACAAAACACGTTGTTGAAATGAGTAATACGAGAACAAAGATCAACAACACTTCTTTTTTATCAAAAACATATAATCTTTTATTTGATTCCATACGCTTATGATATCAGTTCTTTCTAAGATGAATTTTTTTTACTAACCTGAGGTAATATTTTCCTAAACAAAATAAAGATAAAATCGGAAATCACTTCCAAGAGTTATTTTATTTCATAAATGAAAAATATTGAGCAAAATATTTGTCTCCGTTATAAAACCGGAAAATAAAAGATATTAAGTCACTTCATTTAATGGAGGAAGCATGAAAAAAAACAACCAAAAAGGTCAAAGCATTTTGGAATATATCATACTCACGAGTTTAATCAGCATTATCTGTATAATGGCCGTTAAGAACCTTGGAGGAGTAATTCAAAGGAGGATCAATAAGATAAAACAAGAAATTGTCAGAATTATTCCAAATGCTTGAAAAATTGATATCAATATCACTTCTTGTGATTTTAATGGCAAAGTTTATTAAACTTGTATTTTTTCCTCTCTGCTCTTATTTCACACCAGCAACAAATGATTTAAGGAGAGAATTATTTTATCTATCTCCCATTCAACCAACAATAAAATGTGAACAAAGCTCATAAATGGCGAGGCTGTTTTATCGTGTGAAATCCAACTCCGGAGAAGCTACCATTTTATTCATCCTCAGTATTTTTATATTTCTAGGTTTAACGACAGTATCAACATTACTAATCAAAAAGCACATGACTACACAAATTCAACTTCTCCACTTAAAAATATGTCACTCAAAAATTGAGAAGCATCATCTAAGTTATGTAAGATCCATTGAAGCCGGTAATAAGATAATAATATTATCTCATCTTGGAAAAGCATATATGCCTTTAGCGATCACCTCTCGCAGTATTAACAAAATTGTGAGATACGCCCAGGAGTATCAGTATCATTATTATATTTATAAACTTCTCCGTATACCTCGTTGTCATCAAAGTGCAATAATTGATTATGTGTCTCCCTACCCTTTCGTCCGAGGAAAGGGGTATTTCAGAAGAGAAAAATCTGGAATAGTTAAGAAAAAAAAGTCTACTTATAAAAGAAATCTATGCTTTAACTCAATCAAGGTAAATATAAAAAACACCTACAAGATCAACTTAACAGGAACAAGTACTAAATGGAGCGCAAAGGATATAGTATATTGCCCCTAACGGTTTTATTAGGATTTCTTTCAGCACTACTTATCTCTTTTATCATGCTGAGTATAACGGCCATCAAAAAACAAAAACATCAAATACACCTTTTAAAAAGAGAGGTCATCAATCATGAAAAAAACTAAAAACAAAGAAGATAGGAAACATATTCTTTTATCCGTATTTATTGCATCAAATTTATTAGTTTATCTATCTCATTCAAATACCAGTGCACCAAGACCAACTAAATTTAAATTCAAACAAGGCCTCTCGGCCATCAAACTGCCCGTTAAATCTTTCATTAAGATTACCCCTCAAGAAATCGACAGAGGAGTTCATGTAAACATAAAAAACAGGGAGGGAGTTCTAATAGTAGGAAGCGCATATCTTTTCACAAAGAACCAGCTAAGTATGAAGACTCCAACAGAGGTTACGCTACAAATATCGCCTCAAGATGCGCAACATTTTTCATCCCACTTAGGAAACAGTAATTATTTTTATGCTTTCCCCTATGAATTTAAAAAAAAAGGAGTTGCAAGTGAAGTTCATGAATTGCAACTTTAAAACATTTCATATTTTATTTTCTCTTGTGTTTTATTTCGTATTACCTCAAGTCTCAGAAGCACAAGTTCTAATCATATCCAAAAGGAAAAATGATGAAACCCTTCAGACGGTTCTTAAAATCTTACACATGGATATGGATTTACCAAGAAGCATTTTTAAGCATAGGTATCAAGACAACTGCCGCATCAGAAAACAAGACAAACAAAATTTTGATCTAGTCATCTGCACAAAAAAAAACGGGAAACTTGAATTTCCCGTTTATAAAAAAGCCATTTTAAAAAATAGCTATAAAAGTTTTTTTTAATTATTTTTTCTCTGGATGAACAGAAAATTTAGGAGTAGTTCCCTTGTTATTATTTGCCGCTTTTCGTTTTTTACCAGCTTTAGTTTTTTTCTTTGCTCTAATCGCTTTAAGTGCGCCTGTTTTCGAAACCATGATCACAATCCTTTCTCAATATGTTACTAAAATATTAAAATTATTAAGTCGCCAATATTTATATATATCCTTACGCAATGTCAAAACCTATGGCCTATTTTTTATTTTCAGCACCATACCGCCATGTATTTTCAACACCTTACAGGCAAAGACGAGCCTCTTGGCCATTGGAGAGCACACTGAAGTAAGTATAAAAGAGGTCAGTTTTTATAACATAGGTAATAAGGAAGTAATCTCCTCAAAAACAGTAACCGGCCCGAATCTTCTCATACTTAAAGGTATCTCTAGAGGAAACAGTGAGCTTTTACTAAAGTTTAAAAACGGAAGATCACAGCTAAATCATTATGCTGTAGTCAGCAAAGCGAAGAAATTAAAGCTTCTTACAACTAAACATAAAATTGAAAACTATGGCCTTGATGTAAATATGAATGGAGAACTCATAGAGGTGTCTGGAAGTATCTCAAAACTAGATTATCTAAATAGTTTACTTGAAATGGAAAAAAACTTCCCGAAATAGAATTAGGACAAATACAAATACCTAGAAGATACCGAAACTCGCACATTGCAGAAATTTATCAGTATTTTTGGCGAGATGGCATAAAAGAGGTTACATGCGATCTGAAAAAAATTCACTATTTTTGCTATTACCATTCTAGCGACCTTAGTCCCAATGTTGAAAAACTACTAAAACAGTTTCGGTTTCTCACCATAATCAAGCTTGAAAAAAATAGTTTTTCAAAAATTTGTTTAAATTATAAAACATGGAAAGTGTCACTAATTAATCAGATTAGTAACGACATATCCACGCAAAATGAAATACCTAACAGTACTCAATCGTCAAATAATCATCTATGGTTTATTAACTTAACAAAACCGAAAAGTTTTGAAGGAAGAGATCTTTTTCTTTCTCTAAACTCTAGATATGCAAAAGCAGAGGTTATGGAAAATAAAAGTATTTTCCTATCGCCTGGGAAAAAAGCAAGTATTTCATCTGGTGTAAAAATTCCCGTTACCTCAAGAAATGAAACGACCACGACAGTAACGACTAAATGGCAATTCATCGGAGCAAAATCAACATTTACCGTTAATAAAAAAAATCAACAATATGAATTAGAGATTGAAAGTGACATTTCCTCTCCTATTGAAGACTCGTCATACAGCTATGAAAAAATATCAACAAAACTTGATTTAACTAAAGATGAGGAAGTGGTTATTTATTCACAGCAAATGAGACAATTATCAACAACAAAGAAATCGTTATTACCAATTCCTATATTACGCGACATTGAATTATTAAAAACAAACTCTAGGAAAAAAAATAATAATTTCATACTTACTTCAGTCAAATTAACGAAAAACTGCCCAATGTAAGGCAAAAATAATGAATGAAATAAAACAGATCATCCTTACCGAACTAAAAAAAGGAAAAATCTTTAAATCCTTTGAAGAGTTACTGCATCTTCTCGGTCAAAAGAAAAGTCTCACTGATCTTGAGTCAAGTTGGTCTTTAATAAAAAACTGGTGGAATCACTTAGAGGAAATTATCTATCTAATTAACTCTCAACAATCAGATGAGCGAATAATAAACAGCGACGGAATTATTCTCGATAAATTAGGACATGAATGGTGTCAAAAAAAAAATATGATAGATTCCATTGATGTTGAGATTATCGGGCAGTTTCTACAATCATCCTATGGACAAGATTTAAACTTCAAAACGCCATTTATCTCGTTCACAGGGATATTTGATAGAAATGAATATCGTTTTACTCTTCAGATAATTAAAAAATATCCTCAACTGCAAATCAAAATATTCATTAGAATTAATAGAAAAAAATTCTACCCGCTAGATAACTATCTAATTCCCAACGACATCCTAAATACCCTTTTAATGAAAAATATTTTGATAAGCGGTGCTACAGGTTCTGGAAAAACAACACTATTGAAATCTCTCCTGGCGGCTGAAAACAAGTTGAAAAATATTACAAAAAATGAACACCTTCTTATCATTGAGGATTTAAATGAGATTGGAGAAATTACTAATAATACCACACAGCTGTGCTCCTCAGACCTTGACATCGAAATGGATATTCTTTTGGCTAATGCTTTAAGAATGTCCCCCGATCGAATTATATTAGGAGAAATTAGATCTAAAGAAGTTTCTACTTTTACGTTAGCATTAAACTCAGGCCATAACGGTTCGATGGCAACGATTCACGCGAACTCTGCAGTAGAAACGATCTACCGAATGGCCGAATTACTGCAAATTTTCGGTAATTTTGGGCAAAATAACTTTCCGCAATTAATGAGAATCGTTTCAAGAAACATTGATTACGTCGTTTATATGAAGGATAAAAAAGTGGATGAAATTATCAAAGTCGTGGGCTCCTCTGAAAAAGGAGCACCATACTTTGAAAAGGTTTTTTGATAATTACTGGCGCTTTAATTTCTTATACGTAACTCGCTTTGGATTAACAGCAGCATCCCCGAGTCGTTTACGCTTATCTTCTTCATATTCAGAAAAGTTTCCATCAAACCAGACAGATTGACTATCACCCTCGAATGCCAAGATGTGAGTAGCAATTCGATCTAAAAAGAAACGGTCGTGACTAATTACAACGGCACATCCAGCGTATTCAATTAAGGCGTTCTCTAATGCTCTTAGGGTATTAACATCAAGGTCGTTGGTTGGCTCATCCAGTAACAAAACATTTCCACCATCTTTAAGAGTCGCCGCCAGGTGAACACGGTTTCTCTCACCACCAGATAATTGACTTACTAATTTCTTTTGATCGTCTCCCGAAAAATTGAATTTCGAAATATATGCTCTGGAATTTACTTCTTTATTACCGAGACTAATATAATCAGTTCCACCACTGATGATGTCATAAATCGTTTTTGCCCCATCGATTTCTCGACCTTGATCGACATAAGACACCTTTGCCGTTTCACCCATTTTAAAACTTCCCGCATCAGGCGTCTCTAGTCCTGCAATCATTTTAAAAAGAGTGGACTTACCTGTACCGTTCGCTCCAATAATTCCGACAATACCACCAGCAGGTAACTTAAAGCTTAAATTCTCATAAAGTACTTTTTCACCAAAGCCTTTTGAAATTCCTTCCGCATCGATAACTACATCTCCAAGTCTTGGCCCAGATGGAATGAAAAGATCATTTGTTTCATTTCTCTTTTCCATGCTCTCTTTAACTCTTTCACTGTAATTATTTATACGCGCCTTGCTCTTTGCTTGTCTCGCTTTTGGATTACTTCGAATCCAATCAAGTTCTTCTTTAAGAGACTTTTGTCTTTTTGACTCTTGTTTTTCCTCAATTTGAAGCCTTGTTGCTTTAGCTTCAAGCCATCCAGAGTAATTACCTTCAAAAGGAATTCCTTGTCCGCGGTCAAGTTCTAAAATCCAGCCAGCAACATTATCTAAGAAATAACGGTCGTGGGTAACAGCGATAACTGTTCCTTTGTATTGTTGTAAGTGCCTTTCAAGCCACCAAACAGTTTCTGCATCCAGATGGTTTGTTGGCTCGTCCAGTAATAAAATATCCGGTTCACTTAAAAGCAATCGACAAAGCGCCACTCTTCTTTTTTCACCGCCACTAAGAAGTCCAACTTTTTGGTCTTCAGGAGGACATCTCAGGGCATCCATTGCTAGATCTAATCGACTGTCTAAATCCCATGCATCACAAGCATCTAATTCATCTTGTAGTTTTGCTTGTTTTGCGAGGAGAACATCAAAATCATCAGACGTTTCAAACGCAGCATTTACTTCTTCCCATTCTTTTAGAAGGTCAACAACTCGCTGAACACCCTCTTGAACAATTTCCTTAACGGTTTTTTCAGGATCGAGCTGAGGCTCTTGCTCTAAATAACCAACGCTATAGCCTTTTGATAAAACAGCTTCACCGAGATGATTGTCATCAAGTCCGGCCATTATTTTTAATAAAGTAGATTTACCTGAACCATTTAAACCAAGAACGCCAATTTTTGCTCCATAGTAATAGCCGAGACTAATATCTTTCAGAACATGTTTTTGGTTATAGACTTTACCAACACCAGACATAGAATAAATAATCTGCTTATCACTCATCGATTGATCCTTTGATTAAACTTTATAAAGTGGATGGAGTATAGAATGAATCGTTCAAAAATGTCTGCAGTAGAATGAGGATGTTTACCAAATAACTCCCTAAGTAAAAAATCGTTAGACTTGTCAAACGCCAAAATGATGCCATGCGCTCAACTTTCTTATTTAAAGACTCAAAAAACAACTCCATTTTTTTGTGAATAAAAATTAGGTCTTCCTCAGGATCCTGTCCACTGGACTGCCATCCTCTGATGGATTGAATAATCAGATTATTAAGCTGCTCTAGTTCAGAGTCCTTAAATTTAGCGTCAACAAGTGTATGAAACTTAGACTCAGATAATACTTTTTGAATGCTATATCCAGAGCAACAGTAGATGATAAGAAGTTGCAGTCGGCTACTTATATAAATAAATGGCCCAAGATACTTCTTTCTCGTTCTTTTTAACGTAACCGTAAACAGGCCTAACCCAGATATTTGCATCATGAGTTGAAAATATAAATGCCCCATACTATTTTTCATCTCAAACTGAAAAATTGTCATCCAAAAAACACCTAGAATAATCACACCAATCAGAAACATTTGGGCAATATTATTAACAATATATTCTCGAAGTTTTTTCTCTGCACTTAGGTCAGCACTTAAAATATGGCAAAACAGCCGTTTTTTCTCCTCATCCACATGCCCTGACTTTTTCCCCACATCTTTTACTTTCTCATATAACTCGGTAAAATGTTTATATATCGGCAAGTTTTCATTTTTTAGAATATTAATGCCAAAATTAATTTCCCTTTGAATATATTTCTCCAAAAGAAGTCCATTTTTGATTTTACTGCCGGTTTGAATTAACAGATTAATTTCTCTAAAACCTGACTGAAGAAACTTAACGATACAACTCTCAATTAAATCGACCTTCTCTTTGGGTAAAAATGCGTAAGCATAGAGAATAATTAAAGAAAATAGGAGCACTTATTTACCTCTCGAATTGACAGAAATTATTTATTATGCGAATTGTTAAAAATGAATGAGACATCAGAATTAATCCATAAAACGATTGAAAACCTTAATAACCTGGCAAGAAAAACTCGCATTATTCGCCAGCAGAAACTTGAAAATAAAATCAAGGAACTTAAGCATTTTTGCGATCGTTTTGACCCATATAAAGAATTAACCAGCGTAGAAATGTCATTTTTGAAAAAATATCACATTCACCCACCTTATGACCCATTTATGCTTACGAATAAACTACTCATGGAACTTGAAGACACAATTGAAGAACTAGAAGAATTAAAAAATGAGAAATAATAACAATCAAAGATCACCTAAACCTCAAACTTTTGAACTGCATCCACACTCAATAAAATATTTAAACAGTGGGCATGTTTGGGTGACAAAAGACCGGTTCACAGAACTCTTTCCTCAAGAGTTATGTTTGATCGGAGGCGGAAAAGAAAAAGACAGTCCAAAGTGGATTTTCATCAATGACCCTCATCACCCACAAGTAAAGGCCCGTCGTTGGAGTCAATTTAGTAACTCAAAGATGAAGCAAGCAAATTTTTGGCACGTTTTTGAGGAGCGCCTTGCGGCCGCCTTTAAATTCCGAATGGTTCAACAGCTTCAAGAGGAAAGAGAAAACTTCTATTTATGTTTTGGAGAGGCGGATGAAGTTCCAGGGCTTTTCATTCAAAAGCTTGGCGAAGTAATTTTAATTCAGTCTTATTGCAATTACTGGAAGTATTTTGAAAAGATTGTTTTTAATATCGTTAAAAGAGTCGCTCAACACAAGTACCCTATGGAGCCTCTGCAATATTATTTTCAATCGAGAAATAAAAACCAGAAAATCCAACTCGATTATTTTAATTATAAAAATGAGATTGAATATAAAGCTCCTCAAAAAGAATTTACCCTTAAAGAATTTGATTTAACTTATCATTGTAACCTCGGCCGCTCATACGACTTCGGTATTTACACTGATATGTCTTATATTCGAAAAAAGGTTGGTGAATTAATATCTAAAGAGTCATCTGTCCTTAATTTATATTCTTACACTGGCGCTTTTTCTTTATATGCTCTAAAACAAGGCGCAGGAGAAGTTCACTCGGTTGATCTTTCAGAGAATTATTTAGATACATTAGAAAAAAACATTGCGATAAATGAGCTCAAAAAAGAGACTCATACAAGTCATCAAAAAGATGTTCTTAGGGCCGTGGATGAGTTTCAAAAGCAACAAAAGAAATTTGATTTTATCATCTGTGATCCTCCTTCAGCATCATCTGATGGCAAGAAAGTAACTTCTGCTCTTAAAAACTATTCAGATTTACTTCCAAAGCTTGCAAAGCTATCTGCACCAGATGGACACATCGCCATCTTTCTCAACACTCATACAGTAAATTGGAATAAGTTTGAAAAAACAATTATGCCTATCGCCGAAAAGTGTAAACTCACAAAGATGAGAAGATTTAACCTTGGGGAAGATTGTAAATCACTCAAAGGTTTTCATGAGGGAGATTATCTAAAAGGAATCTTATTTAAGATAAAATAAAAAAAGCCCCGTACTGGGGCTTTTTTTTATTGTCGATTTTTAACAATTTTATAAAAAGATTTTTGCCGTAGCTCTTCTAACGTAAGACCCGTTGCTAAAATATCTTTCTCTTCTATTGCACCACAATTATACGCTTTGATAAAAAAGTTTAAAAGCCCTTGACCTGTTGCCGCATCATCAAAAACATCTCCAACAAGAGTCGCCTTTGCGGCAACTTCAATAAAATTTTTTAAGCGAACACTCGCCTGCTTGAGACTTTGTAAAAAGAAGGTGTAAACCGCAGCATATCGCACGGGAAGTTGCCCTGGATGAAGATCCCATCCCTGATAAAATCCTGTTTCTAACGAGTGCCACGTATGCTTGTAACTTAATCTCCACGCATCATGAACAACCTTCATGTTTTCTTCTTTTTGTGAAGCTGTTAATTCGCCCCGATGAGGCCCAACTGGCATTACATTTGTTGCCCCATCACTGAGCCATACACCTGTGCCAGCGAAGGTTGCTTTCATTAAGTGTTTTGCAAAATCACACGCCTGATGATTCATGTGTTGATGATCAGCAATGACATCAACAGAGGCCGTAAAGTCATAGGTGCCAAAGTGAGCACCACGACAACGACCTTTCGCCGCTTTTAACATTTCAGGCATCGCCATTCGGCCATTCATATCAAATAAGGTCTGAGTTGCCTCAACCATAAACTCCATTTTTAATGATTTCGCAGCTAAATCTAGTTTATTTTCTAGCCGCTCGAATGCGCCAACTAACGTTTCGACTTGGGAAACATGAGAAATTTTCGGAAGCGTGACAACAAAGTTTTCAGGAATTTTTCCTTCGCCCTCTTTGACTAAATTTGTGACAAATAAATCAAGCGTCCGTAAACTTCGTCCAATTAATTCATTGGTAAATGATTTAATTCTAATTCCAATAAAAGGAGGGATCGTTTTTTCTTTCATCCCCTTGGCTAATTCTGTACTGGCCGAAATCGCAACCGCATCTTCTTCGTCATTTGGTCTATTGCCAAAACCATCTTCGAAATCAATTCTAAAATCCTCAACCGCCTCATTTTTTAATTTATTCATCACGCGAGAGTAAACATCCGCTGAAAGCTCCCGAGGAATGGAAAGCGCAGTTGAAAATGCCTGCTCATTAGGTGCATTTTCTTCCATAAACTTTAATGAAAGTGAGGATAGTTTTTTTGCAGTATCGGACTTAAATAGGTGCGCGCCTCCATAAACGGTTTGGACAGGTTGCCTATCTGCAGAGTCACCTGGATACATTAAATCAACTTCTTGATTATGTTGAATTAGATTACTTGTTAACGTGATGAAGTCATTTTGATCTAAGCTTGTATTCATTTTTTAAGATCCTCTATAAGTTGAGTAACCATGTGCATTTAATAATAAAGGTACATGATAATGTTCATTCGTATTTTTCAGGTAAAATTCTATAGAAACATGGGGGTAAAAACTCTCTCGCCCCTGACTTTTAAAATAATCTTCCACCTCAAAAGAAATTTTGTAGCGCCCCTCTTTTATATCATAGGTCAACCAATCAATCACTCGGCCATCATTATCAGTGGTGCCACGACCAATATTCGTCCAAGCACCATCATTGAAAACTTCTAAGGAAATATTCACACCTCTGGCCGGTTTTCCAATCTCGGTATCTAATATATGGGAGGTTATTTTACTTTTGGTCATAATAATTTCTCCAATCTAATTTTTGTAATTTTAAATTGCTCATCAGCAGCAATTTGCATTTCTTCATTATTATCGTTATTAATTCTGCTTTTAAGCATCGCTAACATTTCAGCGGCACTTTTGCCCGTAGCGCACACAATAAAAATAAAACCAAATTTTTTAAGATATTTTTTATTGTAATCAGCTAGCTCTAGTAAAACTTCCTCACGAGCAACGCCCACACCACTTTGTTCTCCAGTGGCCCAATCACTTGTACTGCCATATTTTTTTTCCAGTGTCGACAAATCTCCAATTTGAGGATGCCCCGAAAATGCTTCAAGCCAATCTCTTTCACCTAGGCTTTCCCAAACTTTTTTTGCCTCATCCATCAAGTGAATCATGCTTTCAAATGGTCTTCTCTTGGCCAGATTTTCAACCCATGCCATCGAGCTACAGCAGTTAAAAAATTCTTGGTGAAGTTCAGGTCGGGGTAACCTATTTAAGTGCTCAAGGGTTAATTTTTTTGAAGAAGCCAAACTCATTAAATTCTCCCCCATAACCTCAGCCTACTCACACCGCCGTCTGGAAAAATCTGAAGTTTAACATGAGTTGCTTTAATTTTATTAATCTCATCACTTTTAAAAAAATGTTGATGATCTGCTTGAAGCTTCGTTTCTCCTAAAAGCGGTTGCCAATTTGCTTGGTCAAATTTTTCTAATGAAAATTCTCCTACATCTCCCATGTCACATACTTCAATTGAAAAGCGGTCCGGATAATTACCTTTAAAATGAGCAGTATCTAACTCGATTTCCTCAATCTCTCCCGCCCTTCCAAGACTTAAGATTACCCAGTCATTGCCAGGAGTTCTTCTGCGCTTGGTTTCCCAACCATCACCCATATTAACGCCGCGGCCTGGTGCAATTAAATTTTCCATGCGGGAAAAAAACATATCATTGCAATGAAGCGCTCGACCTTGATTATAGACAGAAACAAGATCAACTAAATCTCCTGCACTATATTTTTCCCAGTCAGTTTTCACTTCACCATAAACCCTAAATCTGGCCACTCCACCATCTGGATAAATGTGCAAGCGTAGATGTGTCCATTGCCGATCGTCATCAATTTCACAGAAGTTTTGGCTACCAGGATCCAGTGGGGATTTTGCTAAAATTTCAGTCCATTCCGTCGAATCATCAATATCTCCTTTAACATCACAAGCTTCTATCGAAGCAAAAGGAGGATGATTGCCTAAAAAGTGATTTGTATCGATATCAAAACCACGAATGACGCCTCTTGCTCCCAATTTGATATCTGCGTAATCATGGCCTTCCACGCGCTTTCTCCGGGACTCCCATCCATCCATCCACTTTCCGCGTTCCGTGTATTTATCCACGACAAAAATTCCACGACCTGGCTTAATCAGATTTTCTTTTTCTGCAAAAAAGTCATCCGTGGCGTACAAAACTTCCGCCCCCAAACGCTCCTCAGCTAAGTTCACATACTTTTTACTTAATCGGTCATCATGGGGCTTGCCCGTTAAAATTTGCTCCACTAGATTCCTCACAAAATTTTGAATGAAAGATGGGCAAAAGACTATCAACCCCCTGTAAATAAATCAATTTTTATAGTGCTTACACTACGCAACAACAGGCCTTTTATTTGACGATGATTCGCTGGAAAATATAGACTTTCCTTTCCACAAAACCTGGGAATTATCATGATTGATCATATCTACGACTGGCTCGCACTTCTTGGACGTTGGGCACACATCATCACCGGAGTTGCTTGGATTGGCTCATCCTTTTTTTTTATGTGGCTTGACTCAGGACTTGAAAAACATGACCAATTAGAGGAAGGGGTTGAAGGAGAATTATTTCTCGTCCATTCAGGTGGATATTATAAAATTCACAAAAAACTATTCGGACATGGACAATTACCAAAAATGCTTCATTGGTTTAAATGGGAAGCAGCTTTCACCGTTATAACAGGTTACTTTTTACTTGGAGTCGTTTACTACGCAGGTGGATCCACAATGATGGTAGATGACACGATCGCTAACATTTCTGGTGCATTAAGTATTTTTATTGGACTTGGCGGCCTAATCGTCAGTTGGTTTATTTATGATTGGGTATGGAGTAATCTCGGGCGTAAAGGTTATCTCCCAACTCTTATTACAGGCATTTTGATCCTTCTCTTCACCATACTTTTTACCGAGACTCTATCTGGACGTGCTGCCTATATTCATATTGGCGCCATGCTTGGGACATGGATGGTTTTAAACGTATGGGTTCATATTATTCCTAATCAAAGAAAAATGCTTAATCAGGCAAAAGAAAATGAACCTGTTCAATATTCATTAGGAGAGCAAGCAAAATATCGCTCCGTTCATAATAACTATTTCACGCTACCAGTGATTTTTATTATGATCAGTAACCACTATCCCATGACTTTTGGCCATGAGTTTTCTTACGTGATCATTATTTTAATGTTCATTCTTGGTGCCTTCGTTCGCCACTATTTTAACCTTACAAATAATGGAGAGGCTTCTAAACTTTGGGTCTTTGTTCCAGCTGGGTTTGCATTGGTTATCGCTTTCATGATGACTGCACCAGACGGAAGTTTTACTCACTCTCCGAGTTTAGAGAAAAAACAACACTCTAAAAAATCCCACATGCATGCTGGCCATCAACATGCATCTAAAAACGCTGCCACAAATAATACAACCCCATCAGAAACTAGCGAGA
Organism: Bdellovibrionota bacterium; assembly: GCA_030836365.1. Lineage (GTDB taxonomy): Bacteria > Bdellovibrionota > Bacteriovoracia > Bacteriovoracales > Bacteriovoracaceae > UBA1511. Next base: position 19,310 of record JAURQB010000192.1, read on the forward strand.
AAAAAACGCTCGAATATACAACAACGATTAAAGGGTCCGTTTATTTTGATGGCGTTATTCCCTCACCTAAAAAGCTCAAACTTCCTGGCGCGTGTGCGAAACAGCATGATGGAGATGTTTTCCAAAATGATGTTCAACTGAATGGGAATAAATTAAAAAATGTGATGATCTATATTTCTCAAGGACATGAGCAACTTTCACGCACTGCTGTTCCTACAACTGAAATTGAAATTGATCAGAGAGGTTGTATTTACCGGCCACGTATCACGGTTACTCGCGCTGGACAGCCGGTTACTTTTATTAACAGTGACCCTATTTTTCATAACGTGAAGGCAAACGCGCGCCGGAATAAAAAATTCAACCAAGGAATGCCGCGGAAAGACCAGCGCCTCACCAAAGTCTTCACAAAAAATGAAATTACAGTTCACGCGAAATGCTCAGTACACCCCTGGATGGGTGCACATATTGGTGTTTTCGATCATCAATGGTTTTCAAAAACAGATGAAGCAGGAAACTTTCAATTACCCAAACTTCCAAGTGGTGAATACACTTTAACTTTTTGGCATGAGGTATTTGGTGAACAAAATAAACAGATCTTTATTAGTAATGAGAAAGAGGTCATATTAGATCACCATTACAATTAGTATGATGATAATATCTCTAAGTTTAGCGGCCTTCATCACGAGTACGATCTCTGGCACGATTGGGATGGCCGGCGGTATTTTACTTCTTAGCGCGATGACTTTTTTCATGGCCATCGATGTGATTATTCCTGTTCATGGTATCGTGCAGCTGGCCTCTAATAGCACCAGATCATTCTTATTAAGAACGCATTTTAGAAAAAAGCTGATTATCAGTTTCGGTGCTGGAGTTCCGCTCGGCGCTGGTCTATCTACTTATCTCATTACCCAAATTTCAAATAAGCACTATTTCCTTTTGGCCATCTCTCTCATTATTTTATTTGCGCTCTTTC
>JAURQB010000193.1 GCA_030836365.1 Bdellovibrionota bacterium
CTGGTTTGGTCACTTCTTTCTCACTCGCCGCTTGTTCTGGTCTTTGGCGATAAAATTGATATCCAAAGTAAATAATGGCCGCACTGAGAGTGAGAATTAGTACGCTCTGCACAATGGTTAAAATGAGAAGTGAGTTTTCCATTAAATTTGTTCCTCGGGATGCTTCGGGCCCTGTTATTATTATTAATTATTTAGTAGTTTAACCCATATATCCAGTGCAAAATTGACGCACCTACGTAATTAATGCAGGAGATCTCGTGTCGCTTCAAATTTATAACACTCAAACCAAGAAAAAAGCCCCTTTCCAGTCACTCGTACCCAACAAAGTAAAAATGTATGTTTGCGGCCCGACGGTTTATAACTATCTTCATATTGGGAACTTTAGAGGAGCAATATTTTTTAACCTCGTTCGAAATTGGTTAGAGAAGTCAGGTTATGAGGTGACTTACGTTTATAACTACACTGACGTTGATGATAAAATTATTAAAAAAGCAAATGAGGAAGGGGTCGAGTCCATTGAGATCTCCGAGCGTTATATTGCTGAGTTTGAAAAAGATTTTAATGCTCTTAAGTTAACACCGCATGATCATAATCCAAAGGTAACGGAGTTTATGCCGCAAATTATTTCATTTGTGGAAGATCTTGTGAAAAAAGAGATGGCCTATGTTGTTGATGGTGAAGTTTTTTACGAGATTAAAAATTTCAAAACGTACGGAAAGCTGTCAGGTAAAAAATTAGAAGACCTCGAAGCAGGAGCGCGAGTTGATGTAGATGAGAGAAAACACAATCCGGCGGATTTTGTTTTATGGAAGCCCGCAAAACCAGGTGAGCCGTCATGGGATTCTCCGTGGGGCAAAGGAAGACCGGGGTGGCATATCGAGTGCTCGGCGATGATTCATAGTATTTTAGGTGAAACGATCGATATTCATGGTGGAGGGATCGATTTAATTTTTCCTCATCATGAAAATGAAATCGCTCAAGGTGAAGGGCGAACGGGAAAATGTTACTGTAATCAGTGGATGCATAACAATTTTCTCAATTTAAATGACGAAAAAATGAGTAAGTCGCTTGGTAATATCATTACGGCGAGAGCGTTTATGGAAAAATATAATCCAGAGGTGTTAAAATACCTTATGCTCTCTAGTCACTACCGGGCACTTTTTAATTTAAATGAAGATAAAATCTCTCAAGTGTTAACGGGCCTATCTCGAATTTATGTTTCCATGAGAGATGCGCTGACGATTTTGGGAGATACTGACGTTTCGGAAAAACCGGACGCACATTTATTAAAATTGACGGCCGAAGCAGATAAAAAAATTCATGAGTCCCTAAATGATGATTTTAATACGCCTGAGGTGATGGCGCATATGTTCGATGTTGTTCGCGCTTTTAATGCGATGAACTTGCTGAAGAAAAAAAGAAATGCCGTAAACAAAGCAACTTCTCAGCATTATTATCAGTGGATCAAGGGCGTGGGTGGAATGATGGCGCTTTTTCAAGAGGATCCAACGTCTCTTCTGACAGAACTTGACGATATCCTCATTCGCGAAAAAAATATTGATATTGAATATGTGGAGCGCTTAATGATTGAGCGCCAACAGGCCCGTGAGGAAAAGAATTTTTCTCGTGCCGATGAGATCAGAGACGAATTAACAAGGATGGGAATTATGATCATGGATGGTGTTGAAGGACGTGGATGGGAACTGGATAAAAGATGAGTAAACTTTTTACCATCGACGTCCATAATCACATTTTACCGGAGTCAATTCCGGACTTTAAAAAAGAATTTGGCCATGGGGGCTTTATCGTTATGTCCCCTGAAAGTGACGGGATGGCCATGCGCCATGATGATGGTACTTTCTTTCGAGCGGTTCAGGAAAACTGCTACAGCGTCAATCACCGTTTAGAAGATATGGAGCGACTTGGAGTTGACTTACAAGTTCTCTCGACAGTACCCGTGCTCTTTACCTACTGGGCAAAACCGCACGAATGCCAAGCGATGTGCCGACATATTAATGAAGATATTGCCAAAAAAGTTCATGATTATCCCAAAAAATTTTTAGGGCTTGGAACACTTCCTCTTATTGATATTGATCTTTCAATTAAGGAGCTTCAGCACATTAAAAAAATTGGCTTAAGTGGTGTGCAAATTGGCAGTCATATCGGCCCGGTGAATCTTGATGATCCAACACTTGATCCGCTTTATGAAGAAATTGAAAAATTAAACTTAAGTGTCCTTGTTCACCCATGGGATATGATGGGCAGTGACACCATGGAGCGGTACTGGTTACCTTGGCTGGTGGGAATGCCGGCCGAAGGATCTCGAGCGATTAGTAGTATGATTTTTGGCGGCGTATTTGATCGTTTCCCCAAAATGAAGGTGATGTTTGCTCATTGTGGAGGCTCTTTTCTTGGTACACTTGGGCGTATTGATCACGCTTATCATAGTCGACCTGATTTATGCGCAATGAATATTGATAAAGCGCCAAGCGAGTATTTAAAATCTTTTTACCTGGATACCATTACTCATGATAAAGATACGTTGTTATTTGCGATTAATAAGATGGGAATAGAAAAAATGGCATTAGGGACTGACTATCCATTTCCTCTTGGAGAGCATCACCCAGGAAAAATGATTTTAGAAATGAGCGAACTCTCGGCCGATCAAAAACAACAACTTTTATCGAAAACCGCACTTGAATGGCTCGGGGAGAGTGGTGAGCGCTTTATTTAATTCCTCTCAATATTGTGAAGTTGCAGTCAATTTCCCCGTGGGAAATGGAATTCTCACTTATGCTCACGAGAGGTCCTTAGAAGTTGGTGAGCTTATTGAAGTTCCGCTTGGACGAAGAAAAGCTAAGGGTTGTGTTCTCAAAACAAATTTATCACATGAAGACTTAAGTGAAGAGGCGAAGAAATTCGAGCTTAAAAATATTGGCGATAAAATTCCCGAATCTCTTCAACTTAGTCAAAAAGAAGTACAGCTTTATCAGTGGATGGCGAGCTTTTATCATTATAGCTTAGGCCAACTTATTTTTGATTGCTTGCCTAAGTTTTTAAAACGCCCACGAAAAGCAGAAATTATTCAAGGTGCAGGAGCTGCAATTCCATTTGAATATACATCAGAGCAAATATCAGTGCTCTCAAAAATGAATGAGATATCGGGAAATAATTTTCGAAAAGAATATCTTCATGGGGTTACTGGTAGTGGTAAGACGGCGATTTATCTTAATCGTATAAAAGAGGTCATTGATCGAGGTGAGTCAGTTCTGTTTTTGTTACCTGAAATTAATCTGACTCCACAATTTATTAAAACGTTTAGTGAGTACTTAAATTGTGAGGTTCTTAGTTATCACAGCGGAGTGAATGCTTCTCAAAAGTTTCACATTTGGAAAAAGCTAAAAGAGGATGGCGGGCCAATGTTTGTCATGGGAGTGCGCTCAAGTGTATTTCTTCCCGTTGAAAATTTAGGACTTGTTATTGTTGATGAAGAACACGATTCAAGCTTTAAACAAAGTGATCGCTGTCCTTATAACGGGCGTGATGTTGCCATAAAAAAAGCGCAAATATCTAACTGTCCTATTATTTTAGGCTCGGCCACTCCAAGTCTTGAAAACTATTTTGAATTCCACGAAAAGTCTGATTATTATTTTCGATTAAAAAATAGAATTAGTGGGGCGTTTCCTGAAATTGAAATTGTGGACTCAAAAAGTGTCGCCCCCAATGAGTCACCCAGCTGGCCGTTGACCGTAGAGGCGCTTAATCAGATACGTGAGGCGTTTGAAAAAGGCGAGCAGGTGATCGTATTTGTTTCACGACTAGGCTATGCAAATTTTATTCAATGCTCGGGTTGTGGTTATAAGTTTACTGACCCAGAGACAGACACAAATCTTCGGTATTTTAAGAGACGACATATTCTTCGATCTTCTCACAGTGAGTTTCAAATGCCGGTGCCTGATATTTGTCCCGAGTGTGGGAATATGAACCTGATGCAGTTGGGTTATGGTACGGAAAAAGTTCAAGAAGTCCTACAGTCTATTTTTTCAGACAAGAGTATTGGCCGCTTTGATCGTGATGAAATTAAAAATTTTAGTGATCTAAATCAAACGCTTGATGAGTTTGAACAGGGAGAGCTTGATGTATTAGTTGGCACGCAAATGCTCTCAAAAGGCCATAACTTTAAGCGTGTCAATTTAGTGGTAGTTCTTGGAATTGATCACCAGCTAAATTTTCCTGACTTCAGGTCAGTAGAGAGGGCGTACCAGCTTCTTGTTCAAGTCAGTGGTCGTGCCGGACGTTATAGTCCGAACTCTAAGGTGCTTATTCAAACAATGAATCCTGAATCGTCATTTTTTGAAACATTTAAAACGAATGATATTGATTTATTTTTTAATCAAGAGCTGATGGTTCGAGAAATGACGGGATTTCCGCCTTACTCAAAGCTTGCCACAATATTTTTTACGGGAAGAAATAGAAATCAAGTTGCAGACCTATCGATTAAAGTAAAAGATTTTCTATCTGCTGTTTCTCAAAGAAATGGTTTAGAGATTGAAGTGATGGGGCCAGCTCCAGTGGGAATTGAAAAAAGGGCCAATCAATTTACTTGGAATATCATCTGTCGCGCTCAAAGTTATCAATCACTTTATCTGGCGCTTAAGAAATTTGATGAGACGGTGGTTAATAATAATATCTCTATTAAAATTGACCTTAACCCCTATTTTTATTGTTGAGATATAAAAGGCTACTTTTGCGGATAACAAGATATTCTTTTGGGGTGGTAAAAATAATTTTTACATAAATAACTTAAACCACCCTCAGGGAAAGGATCGGCACTTATTATTGCTTTCAAAGAATCTCTTGATATGAGATCATTTGAATTATCTGAAATAAGCTTTAGGACTTGGTAAGATCGGTAGCCTTCGCAAAATAAGTCTTTTTCAATCCATTTTCCTTTTTGGGTTCCGCCTAAATTTCCATTGATGAAGTAAGAAAAGCCATGACAAGTAGGATTCGATCTAAATTTTTGATAGCTTTCGAATTTCTTGTTTGTTTCACTTACACATTTCTTAATATCGTAAGAAGAATGCTTCGGATACTGAGGGTGGGAAGTAATCTCTCTTAATGTCGAAAGAGCGCGGTAATCAACTCGAGTACTCGTTCTTGGAAGTGAACAGTTGTTTTGTTTGATCAACTTTTTTGTAAAAGATTGAAAAATTTTTTTATGCACAGGATGTAAATGAAATCCATACGATTCACCGAGAGGGAAGCCTTTGGCCGTAAGAATGGAAAATAAATTCTTCGTCACGCTTGAATAAAGCAAGAAGAGATTAAATGCTGTATGAGGGCAGTCTTTTTTAAGCTTACTCCAGTTTTTATCAGATGTTGTTTGATAGTATTTGATTAATTTAGAACCAGAGGTTGTTAGGTTATTATTATCAATAAACTGCTCTGTTATATTTAATATCTTATCTGCTGTGTCTTGATCTGAGGATTTACACTCTTGTATTTGATTTAATTTCACCTCTGCGTATGTTGGTAATACAGCACCAAGAAGAGCGGAAGATATTAATATTAGGAATATTTTTTTCACCTAAAATTTATAGCGAAGATAATTACACAGTTAAACAAGATAGAAAAAATTATAGGTGATCTTTTTGTGATTTTGGTTACTTATACTTGCTAACGGGATCTGTTCCTCCAGAACTAAATGGCTGGCACCTAGCAATTCTCCAGAGAATAATAAATGGATATTTCCACCAGGGAAGTGACTCAACAGCTTCCATGGCAAAATTAGAGCAGCTAGGGTGAAATCTGCAATTTTGTCCCAACAGTGGACTAATAAAATAGCGATAGAGCTTGATTAAACCAAGGAAAAGATATCTCATTTAAAAACCTCTATACCAAAGTCTTTCAACTTTTTTGAGAGCTCCATTAAGGGGAGACCAATAATTGATGTGAAGTCTGTGGTTTCTACTTTTTCAAACAAAGCAATTCCCATGCCTTCAATTTTATAAGAACCTGCACAGTTAAGAGGAAGGTCTCTAGAGATATAGTATTTTAAGTGTTGTTCACTTAAATCTTTTCTGATGCTCAAAATTGTCTCATTTGAAAAAGTGACTGTCTTCTCCTTAGAGGCAAGGCAAACGCTAGTGATAAGTGTATGGGGAGCTGATTGGAGCTGCTTTAGTTGCACTAATGCATTTTCTTCAGTTTTTGGTTTTCCAAATATTTGATTATCCAGACAAATGACCTGATCAGACCCGATAATAAGATTGTGTTGATTTTCCTCGAGCACTTTTAGTGCCTTCATTTTTGCCAGTTCAATGGATACTTCTAGTGGGGAAATATTTTTCTCCCATATGCTTTCTTCGTCAATGTAGGCAGGACGGCAATCAAAATTTAAATCAAGTCGCTCCAGCAACTCCTTTCGGTAGGGGGATTCACTCGCTAAGATAATGTTCATTTTCTAATTGTTCCAAATATTCGATCGAAGAGGGGGAATACAATGTTGAAGTTATATTTTCCCATGTATTTTATCGTATGGTGGACGCGGTGATGTTTCCAAGCAGATAAGAAAAATGGAATTTTTAATACTTTTGATGTGCTTGGTAAGTGACTAACAAAATGAAACACTTCATAGAGAAGTAAATACATAGCGGCCATAAAAATCATTAAATAAGATGCATTAGATGAGAGAATTCCGAATTCTCTGAAGAAGTAACCGAGGGCCGGAAAAAGAACTCCATTAACGGGTAAAACAAAATGAACGGGAAAAAATAGAATGATAAAATCTCTTTTATCTCGATAAATAATCGCTTCGTCTGTGTAAAAATAGTGATGAGATAATGTATGTATTTTATAAGCGAGAGGCATTATTTTAAATGGGCGATGGAGCGGATACTTATGAAATGCCCAAACAAAAAAGTTCCCCGCAATCAGCATTGCTGGAATCATGAGTAGCTCTGTAAAGCTTGGTGAGCTAATATTATATAAGCAGTAGCTAAAAACTGAAACAATGATAACAATATTGGTGCTTAGGTGAAGTTCAGGAATGTACCACTTGGGGATTTTGTTGTTCCTAAACTCTTCTCTGAATTTTTCTACTTCAGGGGAAATATGCTTTAAATAGTCGCTAGTATTCATTATACCTTTCCTTTTGCAAACTTATCTCCTCATAGTAACCCAGAAGTCAATCCAGAGGTAAATTTGAGAGGGGGAAATTAACAAATGTTTAACCTAAATAACCGATTTCTTATGGGTTAATTTCAATAAATATTGTCCCCATTTCTTCTTGGTCGGAGAGGGTTCTGCCAGGCACAACAGAATTATTATATGTTGGAGCATATTGAGGAATATTTTGATGGAAATCACCAAAAGGAACATCGATACGATACCCAAATTTAACTCTCTTGTATTGAAGTGCGACAGACGCGCTTGGGTGAAACCCCACAGCAGTATCTTTATTTAAGAAATCTTTATAGGCAAACACTGGCAGATTAAACTCATAGTGAGAAGAGAGTGAGCGGGTGTGTGGAATTTTAAACCTCGCGGTGATACCTGCGCTTACATTATTAATTGCGGAAGAGGATGTAATTCTTGCTTTCAGGAAAGCTGATAGAGAGCCATTTTCTCCAAGAGGAATATTTTTTATTACCTGCGGAATAAGTACAAAACGAAACCCATTTATTACGCTACTCGAGTGTATATTTTGAATATTTACTAAGCTGTCTAAACTTCCGTGTAGTGACTTTTGTTGAGCACTAGCATTTATCCAGTTTTGATCGTCTGCTGATTCATAATCTATAAATCCAGCCTCTAGTGAATAGTTGAACCCGCCTAGTTCGGGAGTATTGAGTACGGCGGTATAAAGCTGCTCAGAAGTAAATGTTTGATGTCTTTTATTGATGAAGTCTAAAGGTAAAACGCCTCTATTTCTAATCTTCGCTCTTTGACGGTAAAGCCTGTTTTCATTGTGATCAGATTTTCCAAAGAGTCTTGACCTGTATTTTAGCAGAAACTGGAAACCATTGTTAAAACGAGCTCCTGTTGTTGCTTTTATTCCGTGTGTTTCTCCCATATCCCAAAGGTGGAAATGCCTGTTTCGCAAGGCCATGAATGGAGTAGCAAAAACATCATTTCTCAATTCAATGGTCATAAATATGGCCGGTGCATTACTTTCTTCAGCGCTGCCGGTTTCTTGTTTGTTTTTATATTTTTCGTTATCGCAATTAGTTTCTACTCCAGGACCTTTCCTGATTTTTTCTAAATATTCTTCAACGCTTTCAGTGTATGCCCTGAAAGGCATGCTAATAATTATAAATAAAAAAAAGCATTTCATTCTTAAGACTTTTGCAAATAAAGGTCCAATTTAGTTGAATTCTACTTGAAGAAAAATAAGTACTTAGAGAGTTTATTAATCGAATATATTATTGTGTATAAAATTTTGACAGTTGTGAGGTTTGTAAAATGAAGATGAATTTTACATAGCTTAGAAAGATTGAACCTGTCGTTTATTTTGAAAGTGTTTTTTTATTTAGTCTTGGGTTGAATTTTCGGCTATCATACTTCTTTTCAGTGGAGGGGAAAATGGATGATATAAAGGAATATATTCGATCATTACCAAAAGCAGAATTACACTTGCATATCGAGGGAAGTCTTGAGCCGGAGCTGATGATGAAACTCGCGAAAAGAAATAATATAGAAATACCATTCTCCTCAGTAGAGGAAATTAAAAATGCTTATAATTTTTCTAATCTTCAGGATTTTTTGGATATTTACTATCAGGGAGCCGCTGTTTTGATTAAAGAGGAGGACTTCTTTGATCTTACTTGGGAATACCTGCTACGTGCCAAAGAGGATGGCATTGTTCACACTGAAATATTTTTTGATCCTCAAACTCATACTGAAAGAGGAGTTTCTTTTGAGACGGTAATAAATGGAATTACTAATGCGCTTAAAAAAGGCAAAGAAGAGCTTGGAATAACAAATCATTTAATCATGTGCTTTTTAAGACATCTACCAGAAGAAGATGCATTCAAGACTTTTGAAATGGCAATTCCTTTTAAACATCTAATAAAAGCGGTAGGATTGGATAGCTCTGAGGTGGGGCATCCGCCAAGTAAGTTTGAGCGTGTTTTTAAAAAAGCGATGGATGAAGGATTCTTAACTGTTGCTCACGCCGGCGAAGAAGGACCGACTGACTATATTTGGGAAGCACTAAAACTACTCAAGGTTAAGCGAGTTGATCATGGTGTTCGCTGTATGGAGGATGCAGACTTAGTAAAGTACCTCATTGAAAATAATATACCATTAACCGTTTGTCCTCTGAGCAATATAAAGCTTAGAGTATTTGATGAAATTAAAGACCATAACCTAAAAAAAATGTTAGATCGCGGCTTAAATGTCATGATTAATTCTGATGATCCTGCTTATTTTGGTGGATATCTTTTAGAGAACTATTATCAGTGTTACCAGGATTTAAACTTAACAAAAGAAGATCTCAGAAAGTTGAGCCAAAATTCATTAGATGCTTGTTTTTATTAACGCGATAATGATTTTTAATTAGTAAAAATTACAAAAATTTACTCCTCGTTTTGTCTTTGTTGTACTGTTTTTTTTTAATTAACAGGGGTTATTTTGATGAAAAATTTTATTTTTGCGTTCATTTATTCACTTAGTTTTTCCGCTTTTTCAGAAAACACTTTTGATCATATCGTTAAAGCTTGTAAAGAAAATACAAGCAACACGTTTCTTGAAGCTTTCTGTATTGAAAAACAAATTAGTCCAAATCGAAGCAAGCTTTGTAAAAAAACAAGTTATTCAAATAAAGCAGAGAAAATATGTCTTAATTTAGAAGAAAGTGTAAATGATGCGATTATTGAAGGATGTCGTAAAGAAACCTCTACCAATAACTTGCAAGTTGAATGTCTAAAAAACCTTGTCCCCGTAGATAAGTCAAGTGCATGTAAAAGATATACTTCGAATAGCACAAACGAATTATTATGTTTAAAAAAGCATGCAACATTATCAGTCGAAAAAATAAAGATTTGCCGAGAAAAAACAACTAACGTTGGCCTAGAAAATTTATGTCTAAATTTGGCTCCAGCAATCGAAATTGTTAAGGCATGTCGTGAGTTCACAACAAATGCAAAAGTTGAATTTATTTGTCTTCAGAATTTTAAAAATCTTAATCGAGAAATAATTGAAGGGTGTCGGAAAAACACAACTAACTCAAAAAATGAAATTATTTGTTTAGAAAAATCAGTTAGACCAGAAATGGCAAATACTTGCATGACAAATACAAGCAATTCAAACCTTGAAAAATTATGTTTAGTAATGAGCAGTGATCTAAATAAGGAGATCATCAAGGGTTGTAAAGAAAATACTCACAACACTGTGTTAGAGAGAGTTTGTCTAGAGCTTAAAGTTTCTCCAGAAGCATCAAAAATATGTAATAAAAATACAACAAGTAGCATTTCTGAAGAAGTATGTCTCCGTACTGCTGCAGCTCTTGAGCAAGGTTTGTCAAATCAGGCTGCTCAAGAAGTCCAGTAGAGTAGTTCATAAAATCTATTTAGTTACAATTCCCATGATATTACATTCTTAAAATATCATGGGTGTTCTTATTAATTTTTTCTCATTGAGTGTCGAAACTTACATTGTGTGAGGTTTTCATGAGATTAAATAAAGTTATCCATTCATTATCTTTTTTTGATGCATTTTCCCCTGAGGATTTGGCCATTATTTACCCTTTTATGGAAATTCGAAACTATGCAAAGGGGCAATTAATAATCGATGAGCAGGCGATCAATACATCTCTCTATTTCCTTTTAGAGGGAGCTGTAGATATCTTTGTTCATCGTAATCTTGTCGCAAGAGAGTCAGGTTTTGGAGATGTATTTGGGGAAATGTCTATATCTGGTGGTAAAAGCAGTTTTGCGACGATTAAAAGCCATGACAATTCGACGATCTTAATTTTTAATTTTTTAGCAGTACATGAAGTAAAAACCTCGAAAAAAGAGTATCTAGAAAAACTTATTTATAAAAGTTTTTCAGAAGTACTGGCAAAGCGCCTCGATAAAGCCAATCATTTAATAAATAAACTCAAAAAATCCGCCTAAAGTATTACACTTCCTTCACTTTTTATTTTGATGCAAATTGATTAATATATGCCTTGTGTTCAATTTATTAGTATATCGCTTATGTATTATTGATTTTAATCTAAGTGTCTTGTGAGGAAGAAATGATTGCATCTGGAAATATTCTTAAAATGAAAAGCCAGCTTGGAGATGTGGTTACTTATCACCTTCCAATTGGCAAAGAGCTATTATTAATGAATCAGTTTCTCGAAAAAAAAATATGCCTCGAATTTACAGGTGAAATTAATTGTATTGATTCAGGTAAAAAAATTAAAAAGAC